>NZ_RQYW01000003.1 GCF_003932895.1 Leptotrichia sp. OH3620_COT-345
TATTTCCAAATCTATTCCGTGTACCGCTTTAAATCCATTAGGATATTGCTTCTCCACTTTTTTCAATACTACTCCTGACATATCTGCTCCTCCTGAAAATAATTTTATTTTATCTGATTTTTTCTATTAATACTGATATTTTATTATTCAATCCTTTTAAAAATTCTTTTGCTTTAGGATCAGTTATAGGTAACAGGGGCAGTCTCGGTACACCTGTTTCTACTCCTCTTAAATGAAGTATATATTTACATGCTCCATATAAAGAACCTACTGAAAGCAATCCTTTTATAATTTCATTCACTTCATTCTGCAGTTCTCTTGCTTTATCAAGTTCCTGATTTTTCATATATTCATCAAGTTTCATAAACAGTTCGGGCATTACTCCGTAAGTTCCTCCTATCCCTCCGTCAGCTCCGATTGCCTTTCCTGCTATGAACTGTTCATCAGGTCCGTTAAATACAAGAAAATCCTTTCCTCCCACAGATTTAAACTGTTGAAGTTCAAATGTACTTTCTGAGGAACATTTTATTCCTATTACTTTTTTTTGTTTAACCATTTCCTCAAATAATGTCATAGGCAAATTAAATCCTGTTGTTTGAGGTATATGGTATATTATAAAAGGTAAATCCGTACTATCTATCATTTCCTGCCAATGTACTCTTACAGATTCAGGTGAAAGTCTGTAATAAACTGCGGGTATTGATGAAACGGCATCAGCTCCGCATTTTTGTGCGTGCTGTGCAAGCCTTACACTTTCAAGTGTAGAATTAGCTCCTACATGAACTATTACTGTCAATTCACCTTTTACTTCCTCCATTACAGCTTCAACTACCTGCTTTCTTTCTTCTTCACTTTGTAATATTCCTTCTCCTGAACTTCCTCCTACATAAAGTCCTTTTACTTTTTTATCGGCATAATACCTTGCAAGCTTTTTAACTCTTTCTTTATCTACATTTCCATCATCATCATAGGCAGAATACATTGCCATAAAAATTCCTTTAAATTTTTCCAAATCAATTTTCATTTTTTTCCTTTCACTATTATATGTTATTTATTTTATTACGTCTACTCAAAAAGTGATACAATGCACCTAACAATCCAGCCTGATTCCCCTGTTTTGCCAATTTTATCTTTGTCTTTCTAAATATATCACTTATCATATTGTCATTTACGTATTGTCTTATTTTTTCTTCCAAATACTCCTTTTGTGCAGTTATTCCTCCTCCTATGACTACTATTTCAGGATTCAATAAATATATTATATTTCTTATACTTATGGAAAGATTTCTTATTAATTCGTCAATAACTTCAACACATATTTTATCTCCCTGTTTTGCCAGCTCAAAAATATGTAAACCGCTTATTTTCCCCTCTATTCCTTCTTTCTCTTTTTTTTCTTTCTGAATTTTTTCAATTAAATATTTCGAAGATGCTATATTTTGAATATAATTTCCGTTTATATCCATATAGCCTATCTCTCCTGCAGTATATCCTATACCGTTTAGCAATTTACCATCTAAGATTATCGACCCGCCTATTCCTGTTCCCACTGTAATACAAACCATTGACTTTGAATTTATCCCGACTCCTTTCCAGTATTCACCCAGTCCTGCACAGTTCACATCATTTTCCACTTCACAGGGCAAATTAAACTCTTTTTCCAGTTCTTCTTTTATTTTTGTGCCTGTATATTTTGGAATTGTCGGTCCTGCATAAATAATTTCCCCTTTTTCGGTATCTACCACTCCTGCCGAAGAAATACAGATTCCTTCTATTTTATACACGCCATACTGTTCAAGAATATCTTTTATAAGCTTTTTTACATCTGTAAGTATATAATTTTCTCTTGATGTAACTCTTGTACTAACTGTGCCGTTTATAAGCATATCTCCATTTTCAGTAAATACTCCGTATTTTATTGAAATTCCTCCTATATCTATGCATATGTAGTACATCAGTATTTCACATCCGATCTTCCTAAAAATTTTCTGATAATAAAGATGGAAATGTTATAAATAATACTTGCAGTCACTACAGGAATATAATTAAAATATACTGCATAACTCATATTTTTCATATTCAGTTTATATGCTGTAATTAATAATACCACACTGACTGCATTAATTACAAGAGGCGAAATATATAATTTATTAAAAATTCTATTCAGAAGGGCAGTTACTATAATTGAGCCTGCCATAAATACCGAACTGTAATAAAACCATCCTATTATCATTATTTTAAAATTCTCAATCATTTTTTCCTCTTTATATTTTTAAATAATAAAATCTAATTTTACAAAATTACATTTATCCTTTTACAGCTCCCATTGTTACTCCCTGAGTGAAGTAATTCTGGAACATTAAAAACACTATTATCATCGGTAGTGATGCAAGCAACGCTCCTGCCATAAGTAATCCGTAATTCAGCGAAAATTCGGCACTTTGTGCCATTGCCGCAACTCCGAGAGGTAATGTTTTCATTGTTTCACTGTTTGTAAATATCAATTGTGAAAAATAATCATTCCAACTGGCTATAAATGTAAATATCGCCAATGCTCCTATTCCCGGTTTTATAATAGGCAGAACAATATTCATGAACGTTCTTAATTCACCACAACCATCTATTCTTGCTGACTCAAGCAGCTCGTTAGGTACTGAATGAGAAAACTGTTTCATCAGAAATACTCCGAATGGCCAACCTACTGCAGGAAATATAAGTGCCTTATAAGTATCTATCCAACCAAGTTCCGTAATAAACTTCAATAGCGGTATGAGTATTACCTGTTTTGGTAATGCCATTGCAGCTACAAATACTATAAATATAATTCCCGCTCCCGGAAACTGCTTCTTTGCAAGGGCATACCCTGCTAAAGATGCTGTTATACACACAAGCACAGTTGTAGAAAATGACACAAATACTGAATTAAAAAACCATTTTGTAGTCAATGGTATAAGCAGTTTATCAAAATTTTCCAATGTAGGTTTTAAAGGAAACCATTCAGGCGGTATACTTATTGCCACTTCCTGTACTTTAAATGCTCCTGTAGCTATCCAATAAAAAGGAAATATAAAAAATATTGTTAATAATACTAATATTGTCATTGAAAAAATTGAAAATATCGATGCTTTTTTATTATTTTTCATTTTTCCCTCCTAATCTATATCTTTTGATAAAAATTTAAACTGTAATATTGATATTACTCCTATTATAACTGCTAAAATTATTCCCATTGCCGATGATACTCCGAAACGACCTTCCACTATAGCTGTCTGATAAACAAGATACATAACCGTAGAGGTACTGTAATTTGG
The DNA here is from genome assembly GCF_003932895.1 of Leptotrichia sp. OH3620_COT-345. NCBI lineage: Bacteria > Fusobacteriati > Fusobacteriota > Fusobacteriia > Fusobacteriales > Leptotrichiaceae > Leptotrichia > Leptotrichia sp. OH3620_COT-345. Next base: position 3,312 of record NZ_RQYW01000003.1, read on the forward strand.
ACCTCCATGAGTTAAAAGCTGTATCAAAGCAAATATCTGGAAACTGTTTATAGTTGTTACTACTACTATATATAATGTTGTAGGCATAACCATCGGCCATGTTATATCTCTGAATGTCTGCCATTCACTGGCTCCGTCTATTCTTGCAGCTTCCATTAAATCTTTAGGAACATTTCCCAATGCAGCTACATACAATATTATAGGTTGTCCCACACTTGTTGTTATAAGTATTGCTATAATTGCAAATATTGCCGTACGTGGATTCCCCAACCAGTCGACAGGCTCTTTTATTATATGTGCCTGCTGAAAAATATAATTTAATATTCCATATTTAGGATGATATATCCAGTTCCATACAACTGTAATTGAAACAACGGAAGATATGGCGGGAATATAGAAAACTCCTCTAAAAAATGATCTGACCGTTGCACTTTTTTCATATATTACATAAGCTACAAATATTGAAAACACCACAACTATAGGTAATGCTACAAACGTAATAAAAATCGTATTTCCTGCTGATTTTAAAAATATATCGTTTTTAAATAAATCAATATAATGTTTTAATCCGACAAAAGTCGTATTCCGACCTCTAAATCTGTATAAAGACAAATGTATCCCCTTTATCATAGGATATAAAACAAAACTTGAAAAAAATACAAGTACAGGTAAAATAAACATATAGGCACTGTAATCGACTTTTTTCCAATTCCATTTATATTTTACAGCAATATTACTACTCATTCCTTTTTTCACCGTTCTTTCATTATAAGCTGAAGTATAATCAAAATGAAAATAGATTTTCATTTTTAAATTTCTGCCTTTTTATTAATTTATTGATATAGAGCAATATGAGGGCAATTTTTACCCTCATATAATCTCCGGTATACAGATACCTGCACTATTTTGCGTCCGACACTGTTTTGTTTGCATCTTCGGCAAATTTGTCCAATCCCGCTTTCACTTCAGACTGACCGTTTAATACTGCCTGAACCATATTGAACCAAAGTGGTCTCATTTGTGCATATCCGTCTATTGTATTATAATAAGGTCCATAGAAACCTACAAGAGATTCCAGATATTTAACTTCCGGATCATCACCGTATATTCCGGCTTTTCCTGAAGGAGAAAAATTATTTGTGGCCTTTAAGTTTCTTTCACCCCACACAGGATCATTTACAACAAAGTCAACAAATTTTTGAGCTGCTGCTACTTTTGCATTATCTCCATTATCAAATACTGCTGCTCCTGCAAGCAAAAATTCAAATTTTGCCTGTCCTGATTCATTAGGAAACGGTAGAAATACAGGTTCCAAGTCTCCTTTTGCGATAACTTCTTTATCCTGCCCTTTTAATCCCGGAGAATAAAGAATTGTTATTACGGCTTTCCCACTTCTGAAAGCTTCCAATGCGTCTTTTGCTTCGGCAGAAACTCCTTTCCCTAATAAGCCTTCATCATAAGCTTTTTTTATCCATGTCAGTGATTTTACACCATTCTCATCATTTATTGTATATTTTGTAATTCCTTCATCTGTTATCCATGAATTATATAAATTTGAAACAAATGCTCTCGGTCCCTGATCTCCTGCCTGGCTTTTCGTATAAAACAATACAGGGTCAACAGAAGAATCTTTAGATTTTACCGCTTTTAAAAATTTTTCAAATTCAGCTACCGTCCAGTTTCTTCCCGGCTTATTCAACGGGAGAAGTTCAGTAACTCCCAATCTATCTGTCAATTTTTTATTAACCGCCATAACGAAAGGAGCTGTTCCCAAAGGATATAAATAAAGCTTATTTTCAAAACTGCTTGCTTCTGTAATAACTTTTGAATATTTTGAAGTATCTACATTTTCAAAAGGTGCCAAATACCCTTTTTTAGCCCAGTCGATAATTCTTCCCGGGGCATCTATTACAACATCGGGATTTGACTTAGCCTGAATTGCAGTTTCAATTTTAGCAGGTCCATCGGTAAAATCAATTTTCTGATATTCAACTTTAATGTTCGGATTTTTTTCTTCAAATGCTTTAATTAGAGCTGCATCATATTCTTCAGGAGTTTTAAATTCTCCATCTGAAGTAAAATTCGGAAAAGACCAATATTTAATAGTAACTTTTTGGTTGGGATCCAGTTTTTTCTCACCAGCTTTTTCCTGTTTTCCTCCTCCACATGCCATGAGAACAAAAGCGAATAACACTCCTGTTAATATTTTCTTCATGAAATTTCTTTTCATTTCATTACCTCCATGTTTTCTTTTTTATAATTTATTATTTTTTTACAATATATTGTACCCTATTTTTTCAATTTGTAAATAGATGAAAATAAATTTTTTTTTATTTTTTTTTTATTTTTTAAAATTTTTTTTCATTTTTAATTTATTATATCAGATAACAGGAAAAATATTTTTAAAATAAAAAATACTCCAATATCTTTTAGGAAAGAATATTAAAGTATTTTTATTATTTTTGAGTTTCTACTATTTCAATTTTATATTTATATTTCTCCGCTTTCTTCCTGCAACTTTTTACTATCCCACATTTTAAAGAAAGGATAATATATAATTCCTGTTACAAAGAAATTCACAATCTGCACAACTGCTCCCGAAATTTTTCCTCCGGTAACGAGATATCCTGAAATTATAGGAGGAGTTGTCCATGGAATAGCAATTCCCGTAGGTTTTGCAACAATACCGAGTTTCATAGTCCAATACGTTATTGTAACCGCAGCTAAAGGAGCCAGTATAAACGGTATTATTAATAAAGGATTCATTACTATCGGTAACCCGAACAGTATAGGTTCATTTATATTAAAACATGCAGGACCTATTGACAGTTTACCTATTTCCTTGAGCTGTTTACTTTTTGCCCAAAATAACAACATTAATGCGAGGGAAAATGTAGCTCCCGAACCTCCCATTGACTGAAATATATCAAAAAACTGAGGAGTAACTACATGTTGTATAGGTTTCCCCTGTGAAAATGCTAACCTGTTTTCATCAAGTAATACATAAAGTGCAGGATATACAATTCCCGTTACTATATTTGCTCCATGCAGTCCACATGTCCATAAAAGATGTATCAATATTGTCACTATAACTACTCCAAAATACGATCCTCCTATTGCTGTTAAAGGTTTTGTCAGTAATTTTGTTACTACTTCATGTATATTTCCGAATCCTGTATTTTCAAATCCTATTCTTATTAATAAAGATACCAGAACTATTATAAATCCGGGAATTAAGGCAACAAACGTTTTAGAAACTGCAGGAGGAACCATGTCAGGCATTTTTATTACAAGATTTTTCTTTACTATAAAGTTAAATATCTCAACTGCTAAAATAGCCATTATTATTCCTACAAAAAGTCCTGCACTTCCTGTACGACTTAAAGGTATTCCTGTGGCTGTGAGTTCACCGTACTGTTCATGAGTGAATGTTATGGTAAAAGGAGTCACAAGTAAAAAAGATACAAATGATATTATTGCTCCTGATATTCCATCCAGTTTATAATATTCAGATAAACGGTATGCAACTCCCATACATGTTATAATACCTATCATATCAAATGTTACGGAAACAGGATAAAGTAACCATTTCTGTATTGTAGCTCCTAAAGGTGTAGCATAAAAGTTTGCAACTGCAGGTATAGGAAGAGCTGCAAGTATTAAAAATACAGAACCTATTATAACAATAGGAACCGTTATTATAATTCCATCTTTTATTGCTGCAAGATGTCTTTGATTTGCAACTTTTGCCGCTAAAGGCATCAATTTTTCTTCAAGGCTTTTCGTAAATTTATCCATAAAATTTGCCATATAATATTTCACTCCTTATTTAATTTATAAATACTTTTTCTATATTTCTGTTTCAAATATAATTTATCCAAGTAATTTTAAAGCTGCTTCCAAAACTTTCGTACCATTCATCATTCCATAATCTACCATATTAATTGCTTCTATTTTTTTCCCATGCTCATCGGCTATTTTTTTTAATTCAGGTAAAGCATACTTAACTTGAGGGCCTAACAATACAACATCTGATTTAGGTATTTCAGTTGCAGCTTTATCAAGAGGCTCTGCCCATATTTCAACTTCTTCCCCTTTAGCTTCTGCTGCCGCTTTCATCTTATTTACAAGTAGGCTTGTTGACATTCCCGCTGCACAGCATAATAAAATTTTTTTCATAAAATTCTTCCTTTCATAATTTATTTTTGTTTTCTTATATTACAGTTATATCATCATATTTTATTTTGTCAAGTTTTTAATATTTTTCTTTATTTTTCGTCTATTTTTATTAAATATTTTCCTTAAAATAGAGCTATATTTCAATTCAAACTTATTTAAACGTTTTTTTAATTCCATTTTTTCGTCTATTGAAAAATAACTGATTAACAAAAAATATAATTTTTTTCTAAAAAGTTCCATTTTTAAAATTAATTTTAAAAAAAATTGAAGCCGATAATTAGAAAACATCTCTTTACTAAAATCGACTTCAAACTTTAATTCATCTATTTTTCTTAAATTATTTCACATCATCAGGTACAGTATATGCCTGATTACAAATAGGGCATTGTAAATATTCGTGCTTTCTGCTTATAGGAAATACCGGTATAAAAAACAGTGTAAACCAATTTCTATATTCCATGAACTTCCATTCAGACACATTATGACATCTAGAACATTCATAATTTCCTACAATTCCCATATCCTTATATATTGTTTTTGTTCCGAAAAGTATTATCATTTTTTTCACCTCATCTATATAATAAAAACATATTTAAACTTAACCTGATTGTTGATTATTCTGTCATTTTTTCCATTTCAATTACAGAACTGTTTTAACACATCAGTCTTACTTCTAATCTTTGTTTATTTCCAACAGTTTTAACTGTAAATCTTCTTTAAGTACTTTTTCTTCCACTTCTGCAGGAGCTCCTGTCATAAGATCCTGACCTTTGTTTGTTTTAGGAAACGGTATTACTTCTTTTATGGAGGTTTCTTTAAGCATTGCCATGAGCCATCTGTCTATACCGAATGCCAAACCTCCATGAGGAGGAACCCCATATTTCAAAACTTCAAGAAAAAATCCGAATTTATCTTTCAATTCCTCCTTGCCAAGTCCAAGTTTTTCAAAAACTTTTTCCTGCAACTCATTATCATGTATTCTTATACTTCCTCCTCCGATTTCGTATCCGTTTAGTATCATATCATAAGAATCCGTCTTTATTTTTTCAAGCTCATTTGTATCCAGATATTTCCTGTCTTCAATTTTTATTGAAGTAAAAGGATGATGCTGAGCTTTATATCTGTTTTCTTCCTCACTCCATTCAAACATTGGAAAATCTACTATCCATAAAAATTTATAAACATCCTTATCGATTAAATCAAATTCTTCTCCAAGCTTTAATCTTAAAGCTCCAAGCCCATCATGAACAGTCTTGTATTTATCTGCTAAAATGAATGCCGTTTCATTATTTTTTATGTTCAGTTTTTTAAGAATTTTTTCTAAAGTATCTTCACTGAAAAACTTTACAATAGGTGAATTTATCTGTCCGTTTTCATCTTTCTTTATATATGCCAGCCCTTTTGCTTTGAAGTATACTTTTAGATAATCCTCCAAATCTTTAATATATTTCCGTGTAAATTTCTCTCCGTTCGGAGCGACTAAAGCTTTGACATATCCTCCTTCTTTAACTGTATTTTCAAATACTGAAAACCCGCATGTTTCAGTTTCTTCAGATAAATTTATAAGTTTCATATCAAATCTTAAATCGGGTTTATCCGAACCGTAATTTTCCATTGCATAATCATAAGTCATTCTTTCAAATTTTTCATTTACTTCTTTTCCTGTAACATCTTTAAACACTTTTTTTACAAGTTTTTCAGTTATATTTATTATATCTTCCTGACCTACAAAGGACATTTCGACATCAAGCTGTGTAAATTCAGGCTGTCTGTCCGCCCTTAAATCCTCATCTCTGAAACACTTTGCAATTTGATAATATTTATCAACACCCGCTACCATAAGTATCTGTTTGAATAGCTGAGGAGATTGAGGCAATGCATAGAAATTTCCTTTATTTGTTCTACTCGGAACTATAAAATCTCTGGCTCCTTCAGGGGTAGCTTTGGCAAGTATGGGGGTATCAATATCAAGAAACCCGTTTTCATTCATAAATTTTCTTATAGAAAACAACATATCATTTCTTTTTATAATATTATTTAACATTCTGGGTCTTCTTATATCTAAATATCTGTAAGTGAGTCTTAAATTTTCATTTAAATTTCCGGTTTCATCCGTTTCAAAAGGAAGGGATTTTGATCGACTTAAAACTTCTATGTTTTTTGCTTGTATTTCAATATCCCCTGTAGGAATTTCTGAATTTTTGCTGCTTCTTTCTACAACTGTTCCTTTTACTTTTATTACCCACTCATTTTTATATTTTTTTACTTTTTCAAACAGTTCTTTTCCTGAAATTTCTTCATTTACAAATATTTGAGTAATTCCATATCTATCCCTTAAATCAATAAATACAAAGTGCCCTTTATCTCTTATTTTTGAAATCCATCCTGATAATATAACTTCTTCTCCTGTATTTTCAATTCTTAATTCGTTTAACTTATAGGTCCTATACATTTTTTCTTCACCTCTTTATTATTTTATAATATTTACAACTTCATCAACAGAGTATTTTTTCTGTTCTCCTGTAATAAAATTTTTAAGTGTCACAATATTTTCATCTTTTTCTTCTTCACCTAATATTATGACATATTCAACATTTATTTTATTGGCTTTTTTTATTTGAGCATTAAAACTTTTCGGATTATAATCAAAATTTATTTTTATATTATTTTGTCTCATTATATCCGCTATTTTTATGAAATATTCTTTTGTTTCATTAAAATATATTATATAAACTCCTTTTTTCTCTTCTTTTATCAAAGAATCATCCATAAGCATCGCTATTCTTTCCATCCCTGCTGCAAATCCTATTCCGGGTATTTTTACCTTCCCCATTATTTCGAGTAATCTGTCATATCTTCCACCTGCCAGAACAGTCGACTGTGCTCCCAGTTTATCTGACTTTATTTCAAATACGGTATCCGAATAATAGTCTAATCCCCTTACAAGTTTAGGATTTTCTTTATAACTTATTCCCATTATTTCAAGATATTTTTTCATTTCTTCAAAATATTCTCTGCTTTCTTCATCAAGGTAATCATATAATTTAGGAGCATCTTTAAATTGTTCCTGATCCCCTTTATCTTTGGAATCAAGTGCTCTCAATGGATTTTTTTCATATCTTCTTTTGGAATCTTCACTAAGTTTGTCAAATCTTTGAGCCATAAAGTCTTTTAAATCATTTATATATCTTTTTCTTGATTCGACATTTCCAAGACTGTTTAATTCTACCGTTAAATCTTTTATTCCCAGTTCTTCCAGAAAATCGCAACCCATTTTTATAATTTCAGCATCTAAATAAGGATTTCTTATTCCGAATACTTCCGTTCCGACTTGGTGAAATTCTCTATATCTTCCTTTTTGTGGAGCTTCATATCTATACATGGGGCCGTTATAATACCATTTTACAATAGGGTCCGCTTTATGAAATCCTGCTTCAAGATAAGCTCTTACAACTCCTGCTGTACCTTCAGGACGCATAGTGACACTACGTCCTCCTTTATCTATAAAATCATACATTTCTTTGGAAACTACATCTGTTTCATCTCCTACACTTCTTCTGAAAAGCTCAGTTTCTTCAAGAATAGGAGTTATTATCTTTTCAAAATTGTATTTTGAAAAAATTTTCTTTGCTGTATCCATTATAAAATCATACTTTTTTACATCATCTGAGTGCCTGTCTTTCATTCCTTTTAAAATATTTATCACAAAAAAACCTCTCTTTCTTTCATAAGTCATTTTTATTTTTTAAATATTATGTATTATTTTTTCCATTATTTCATTGTTTATTTCTTCAACTGATTTTAATTTATTATCTTTTACGCAGGATATTATTATCCAGTTATATTTTATGGCAAGCTCTTTTGCAAGGTTATAAGCACTTTTCAGATACTCCTTATCACTTTCATGTATGTCCTTTTTTTCTTCCCCTGTTATTTTGTTATTCCTTTCTTTCATCAGCTTCTGACTGAATTCAAAAGGAACATCCAAAAAAAACACCAAATCCGGTTTCGGTATGGAAATTTTCTTCCATTCCAAATCCGTAAGCCATTCCAAAAATTTTTCTCTTTCTTCTTCATTTTTTATTTTCGGAGTCTGATGCACCATATTTGATGTGGTGTATCTGTCACTTATTACTATTCCGCCCTTATTATAAAATTTTTCCCATTCTTTTTTAAAGGAAGCATATCTGTCTACCGAATAAAATAATGAGGCTGCATACGCATTCACACTGTCTACATTTTTTCCAAATTCTCCTGCAAGATACATTTTTACAGGTTCTGAAGCCTTACTTTCATAATTTGGAAAGGATATTTTTTTTATGTTTTTCTTTCCTTTTATTTCACACAATTTTTCATATAAAAGGGCGGTTTGGGTTTGTTTTCCACTTCCATCCGTTCCTTCAATGATTATAAGTTTTCCCATTTTCCCTCCGGTACTGTTTTGTATTGTATGTTTTTAATTATATCATAAATTATCTTTTATTTTAAGACGAATTATAATAAAACTGTTTTCATTTTTTCTCCTTTCTTCTAATGCTCTACATACTTACATACAATGCTAATAAACTAATTTATTTATAACATTTCTTAATTCTTTAATATTACGGCATGTGTCAACTCGGGCAACAATATTTTTTTACTTGTGTTCCATAATTTTTTTGAAGCCGTTCCATTTTTTATACTCTCATCTTATTAGAAATATTTTTGAAATTGAAAAAAATCAGAAGTCTTTGCAGAAATGATTAAGAAAAATATTACACAGTTATAAAAAATTTAAATATTATAGCATTAATATTTATCAGTATTTATGAGTAAAAAATAAATTTAATGAGCAATTTCATCAATGAAAGTTATCCTTTTTATTTGACAAAAATTATAAAAAAATTTCTGCCACATAATTAATAATTCCCGAAATCCATTTTACTGAAATTTGACAAAAATTTAAATATTGTTATAAAATAAAGCATAAATAATGTAAAAAGAATATATCATGTCCGAAATCCCGAATCTAGAATCTGAAAGAAATTAGAAAAAGGATAGAGGAAGAACTTAAAAAAATTTAACTATGAAAGAAACCAAGCAAAGAGTAAAACAATTGGATTTAAAAAGAAAAAATTACATTATGGAAGAAAAAATGAATCTTTTAAAAATCTCTTTTATTGTAGGACATGCTATATATGATTGGAAAAGTTCATATAATCCTGTAGTAAAAAGAGAAGAAAAAGAAAAGACATTAAAAATAACAAAAATGTTAAAATAGCTCTGAATATATTGAAAAATTTTAAATTTTGATACTCTTTATAAAACTAACTGAAAAAATTCTTATTATAAATATTTTTTAAGCTATAAATTAATATGCTGTCAGTATGTTACCAAATAAATTTAAATTATAACAAATTTAAGTAAATTATAACAAATTATAGCTATCTTCAAAATATCATAAATAAAATAAAAATGTGCAATTCAGTATAAATACCGCCTTGCACTATATATCCATTTTTTAGTTATATTAGTGGAGGCGAGACTAAAATAATTTTTAAAAATAAAGATTTCACTAGTAACTCTGTTGTCAGTGTGTTGTCAATTGTTAGTTTAAAATTTTCAAAAAAATTTTCTCTTTATGTTTTTTTTATATTGACAAATTTAAAAAAATAAGGTATCTATTATTATATAATTTGATATATTTAGAAGGTGATATTTTGAGACAAGAAAACTTTTTTAAATTTAATAAATATCAATTTATTTCAAATTCTTCCATAAACAATACTAATCATACAATGTCAAGTTCTATTAATAAATTTTGCTTTCAAAAAATACCTGTAAATATTTTAATTAATTTGTTAAATGAAGGATATACAATTGATATTATTGGAATTTTCCCACACTTTTTTGAAAAATATTATTTTTCATTGGGGTATAAAGATATTGTCCAAGTTCCATTTATTTATAATAAAAGATTGAAAAAACTAAACTACATTAGACCAACTTTTTTTATAGGAAAAAATTTTTATAATCAAAAAAAAATTATATTAAGTGTTCCATCTGGTGAAGATTATATAAAACATTATACAAAAATTATATTACATTTTTTAGATATATATTTTAAAAATCCAAAAATATTAACTAATATTTATAGATCAAGTTATCACGAAAAAAATATTATGGAAATAACGGGTTTTAATAATCAATTTATTTTTACTAATGATATCGTTATTTTAGGTTATATAGATGAAATTTATGATAATTTAAAAGATAAACTATTATTAATTTCTGAACAACAAAATGAATATTATATAAGTAAGCGGTGTAAAATAAACAATAAAATCATAAATTTTTTAGGAATAAAATATAGTTACTGGGGAAATATAAGTCAAAAAATAATAGAAAGGCTACTAAAATGTAAAGTTAAAGAAATAATATATTCCGCAAAATTAGGGACATTGATATCTCATTTAGATATTTATTCAAAAATCTATTCACCTTCTGAATACATTATTATAGAGGACTTAAAAATAAAAACTAAAAAATTTAAATTAGAAAATAAAATATTAAAACTTTTCCCTTTTTTAAATACTCAGCTTCATGTGAGTACACCTACAATTTTAGAACAAACTTATAAACAGCGAGAATTTCTTTCAAAAATGAATGTAAATTCTATAGATAACGAAATTTCACAAATGGCGGAAGTAATCTACAAGAAAAAATTAAAAGTAAATTTTTTTTCAATACATTTTCCAACTGATTATTTAAGAAAAGAAAATGAAAGAGATTTACGTACAAATTTTGATTTAAGTAATAACCGTAAATCAATGGCAATTTTTAAAAAAAATAAAATCATAAAAGAAATTTCTTATTATTTATATCAATATTTTATGGAGGAAACTATATGAAAAAAAAAATTAATTGTGCTGTAATTGGAACTAGATTCGGGGCAAGAACAATTTTACCTGTAATTTTCAAAATTAAGTGTTTAAATATAAAATATTTATGTGGTGGAAAGGATAAAGAAAAAACAAAAGTAATTGCTAATAAATATTTAATAGAAAACTATGAATGTAGTTTTGATGATATAATAAATGATAATGAATTAAAAATAATTTTTATTGCTTCTCCACACCAATTTCATTATGAAATGATAAAAAAATCAATTAAAAAAAAACTAATTATATTAACTGAAAAACCGTTAGGAATTAATGAATTTGAAGTAAATGAAATAATCAGATTAAAAAATCATAACAATAATTTAATGCTTGTTAATCACCAACTTAATTACTATCCAGTTTTTAATAAAATAAAAGATAAAATAAATTTACTAGGCAAATTATATTATATGAAAATTTATTATCAAACTAATAGATTAACATATTTAGATAAATCTAACTGGACTTTAGATTCAAAAAAAGGCGGTGGTTTATATTTAGCTATGGGCTCTCATATCCTTAGTCTATTATCTTTTTTATTTAGTGATAATATAAAAATTATAAATTCGTATTGTGATAGTTTTGAATTAAATTATGCTGAAACATTATTTGAATTTCAGGCTTTTATTAATAATTTAAGAATCAACACAACATGTATTGGAACTTCATATAATGAAGATTACTTAGAAATAAAAATATTTGGGGAGTTAGGAGAAGTTAATTTTAAATCGAATTTAGAAGCTACATTAACTTATTTAAGTGATAAAAAATTAAAAAAAGAAAATTTATATAAAGGCATTAATAAAAATATTTCAATATGGAAATTATCATTTGAAAACTATTTATTTGAAATAATAAATAATCTTAACAATAAAGATTATATTTATAATGACCAAAGAAATACAAGTTTTGAAAAATTTCAAAAACAATTTATGCTATTAAAAAAATTAGAAAAAGAGGCAAAAGGTAATGAATAAAATTAATGATGAATTATATGGAGAATATTATATAGATGATGTTATCTATGAAATAATAGAAACTAAAGCTTTTAAAAGATTAAAAAATATATATCAATCGGGTGGAGGATACTTAGTTAATGAGTTATGGAATGTGACTAGGCAAGAACATTCAATAGGAACAATGATATTATCTTTAAAATTTAATGGAAGTCTTGAAGAACAAATAAAAGCACTTTTACATGATATTTCACATACAGCTTTTTCACATGTTATAGATTATATTTTAAAAAATAAAGATGAAAATTATCATGAGAAAATACAAAAAGAATTCTTAAATGATAAAGAACTACTAAATGTCTTTAAAAAGTATAATTTAAATATTAGAAAAATAATGTCAAGCAATTACAAATTTTTAGATGCTGAATTACCAGAGTTATCATTTGATAGAATAGATTATACTTTAAGAGATCTATTTAGACAAAAAAAAATTTCACTTAAAGAGATTGAAAAATTATTAGCTCATTTAGTAATATATCAAAACAAATTATGTATTAATTCTTTAGAAATTGGAAAATGGTTTCAGGAATTATATTTTAAAGAAGTTGTAGAATATTTTCAAGATCCTTTAAATAAATATATAAATACAATGCTATGTAATTTATTGATTTCTGCTTTAAATGAAAAGATTATTCAATTTAAAGATTTCAATTTTACAGACAAGCATATATTAAAAAAAATTAAAAATTCCTCAAAAAGGAAAGAACTAGAAGATATAATTAACAAGAAAAAATTCAATGAATTTTTATTATTAGAAGAAAAAATAAAAATAAAATATAGATATATAGATCCTTATATTTTTATTAATGATGAAATAAAAAAAATATCTGAAATCTAGTATAACAAACTAATAAAATTTACAAGAAATTTAAAGTGAAGGAGTGATATTTACTATGACAATTTCTACTTGTATATTAGCTAAAAATGAAGAAAGAAATTTAAAAGATTGTTTAGAAAGTGTGAAAACAATTTCAGACGAGATCATTGTTGTTGATAACGGTTCAACAGATAATACTATAAAAATAGCAAAAGATTTTGAATGTGAAATAATTAATAGTCCAAACACAATTATAGATGAAGGTAGAAACTTATATTTGGAAAAAGCAAAATCAGACTGGATATTTATAATAGATGCAGATGAAAGATTAGACTTAAAGTCTAAAAATGAAATATTTAAGTCTATTCAAACTGCAATAAGTAATCCCCAAATATTAGCGTTTACCTTAGATTCTTATCAATATACAGGAAAAGGAAAATGGGCAACAGTAAAATTTATTAGATTAATTAAAAATGGAAAAAATATTAAATATCAAGAAACCCCAATACATTCTGATTTAGAAACATCTATTCTTGAAAATAAAGGAATTATTTATAATTGTGGAGCATATATACATCATATTGATATTTTAATAAATAATCGAACTAAATTGAAACGAAAAAAATATCAAAATCACATATTAAGAAGATTAGAAAAAGAAAACTTAAATTCTATAACAGGAGCATATCTAATGTGCTTTCTTGGACTTGAGTATGCTGCACAAAAAAAATTTGACTTAGCTGAAAAATGTTACTATAAAGTAATTGAAAAAAATGAAAAAGTAAAAAGTTTTGCTAAAATATTTTTATCTCAAAATTATATCTTACAACATAAATATTTTGAATCTGAAAAAATACTATCTTCTTTAGAAAATAAGACTAATAATACTATTGATTATCAGATTATTCCTCAATTAATAGAAATTTATAAAAATACAAATAGAATCAAGCAAGCAATAAAACTTTGTGAAAATGAAATAACTAAAAATGAAAAATTAGCTCATTTGTATGTTAATTTAGCAATATTGTATGAGGATATATTTCCTGAAAAAACTATTGAATTAATTGAAAAAGCAAATAATATAAATAGTTATATATCAAATGAATTAATATATAAAAAAGGGGAAACTCCTAATATTTTTGAACAACAAAGTTGCATTATAAATTCATTGAAAACTACAAAAGATATTATGGAAGCATGTTGTAAAAAATTAGGTCAAGAGAAAAGATTCGAAAAAATTTTTATTAAACAATAATATACTTATAGGCTGTCTCATAAGTCAAAAACAAATCTCCAACTATAAATATTATGTATTTTTATACTTTATGAGACAGTCCCAAGAATGTTCCTATTTAATATTTTTAATAAAAAGGAGAAAATAGAATTATGCAAATTTCTTTAAAAAATATAATTCCAAATTATGACAAATGGGAAAAAATTATTTATATTAATAAAGGTTTATCAAGTGATAAAAAATTTTTTCTTCAATCAAAAACTCAAAAAAAATATATAATAAGAATTTCTAAAGTAAAAGAATTAAATAATAAAATAAATGAGTACAATGCTGTAAAAAAAATAAAAAAACTTAATTTTATTCAAAAATTTCTTGGTTATGGAATATGTGAAAATAAAGAATTCATGTATTCTATCTATTCATGGTTACAAGGAGAAAATTTAGAAGAAAAAATTTTTAAATTAACTAAAAGGAAGCAATATGAATTAGGATTTCAAGCTGGTAAAAAATTAAGAAAAATTCATACATTAACAATTACAGATACTAACTATAATTTTATTAAGGAAATTAAGGAAAAAGTAAATATCTCTAAGAAAGAATATGTTAAAAATAAATATAAAATTAAAAATGAAAAAATTATTTGGAATTTTATTAACAAAAATCTTTATCTTTTAGATAAAAGAGAAAAATGTTTTTTACACGGAGATTTTCATATAGGAAATATTATCTTGAATAAAGATAAAGAACTAGGTTTTATTGATTTAAATTGGTTTAGATACGGAGATCCCTATAAAGATTTCGTAAAATTAGTATATGTATCAAGAATGTTAAGTGTCAATTTTTCTATTGGTCAAATTAATGGTTATTTTGATAATAAAGTTCCAGAAATTTTTTTTAAAGTTCTAGCTTTATACACTGCAATTAATGTTCATTTTAGCATTTTATGGTCAAGTAAACTAGAAAAAAAAGAATTAAATAAGGACTTAAAAAGAATACAAAAAGTTTACAATGATTATAGTGGTTTCAAACTTATTATACCTAAATGGTATACAAAACCAAATGATAACTTGTAAAATTTATTGAAAATAAAGGAGATTTCATTCAAATGAAGTATCTATTTTGTGATCTTGACAATACTTTAATATTTAACAATAAAATTAAAAAAAATGATATTTTAGCAATACAAAAATGGAAAAAATTAGGTAATGATTTTATCATAACAACAGGTAGAAGTTTTTTAGGAGTAAAAAATATACTTGAAAATTATTTGAAAATAGATTATAAATATATAATATTGAACAATGGAGCATTAATTTATAAAAATAATAAAAAAATATATGAAAAAAAACTTGATTCCGAAATTGTATTTCAAATATTAAATGAGTTTATAGAAGATAGAAATGTTTATATGCGTTTTGACGACAACGGAATAAACACTTTAGTTACTTCTGAAATAGAATCTAAAAACAACATAAATCATATTGATAAAGTAATATACAAAGAAAATTTATCATTAAAAGGAAAAGAGATTTATATGCTAACTATATTTAATAAATCAAAAAAAGAAATTGATGCAAAAAAAATAGAAAAAACTATAAAAAAGAGATATAACAATATACTAGAAGTTAAAATGAATAAATATGCAGTTGATATTACATTTAAAGGTATTTCAAAAGGAAATGCAATTTGTGAAATTTTGAAATATGAAAATATAGATAAAAATGATATATATACGTTGGGAGATTCTTTTAATGATATTTCTATGTTTAAACTAAATAACAATTGTTTTACTCTCAAAACAGCAAGCTTTTTTATTAGAAAGCAAGTTAATTATATAGTTAATAATGTAGAAGAATGTATTATAGATATTTTAGAAAATAATATTTAACATAAAAAGTATACTTAATATATTTAGTTCATCAATCAATATTTAATTCAAAATGTTTTACATTTAGCTTTTACTAGTATTACTTTTAATTTGACTTTTTAATTATTAAGTAATATTATCTTGATTTGAATTTTTTGTTTTCAATATTAGACTCTTTTTCTTAAATATTCTTATGCAATACCTTTAGTTATTTTTACTTTTTTAATTTTATAATAAATTTAAATAAAAGAGACTGCCTCATAAATCAAAAATAAATCTCTAACTATAATTATTATATATTTTTAAAAATTGAAAGATATTGTTTTTAGTAGTTTTATAAAAATAAAAAATATATAAAATTTATGATTAAATATGTTTTTATACCTTATGAAATAGCCTCTTTTAAATACTATTTATCTTTTTCTAGATTAACGTAATCACCATTCAGTTTCATTTTAAAATTAGCTTTGTATTCTTTTCCGTTTTTAGCTTTCAATTTAAATTCAACTTTTTCTCCGTTGATTAACTTAAGAGCATTTTTCTTATTTATCTTTAACATTTGTTCAAAATATTTAGTTTCTTTCCATAAAGAAAACTTACAACCATTTTTATATTCTGAACAATAAAATGCTTTATTTTTTTCTAAAATATCTCCTTTTTCACATTTAGGACATTCACACAACACTTCCTTTTTTTCACTAATCACTGAAGTCTTAATTTTTGTATGATTATCTTCTATTATTTTTATAACTTGATACAGCACAAAGTCTGTCAGCTTTTCTTTTTTTGATTTTCCTTCTTTAATTTCTTCCTGAATAGACCACCATAACGCTGTCATATCTGCACTTTTAAGACTTTCGGGTAAAGTTGAAAGATATTCTTTAGCTAATTCTGTAGAAACTACTGTTTTTCCCTTTTTTTCTAAATACCCTCTTTTAAAAAGTTCCGTAATAATATTTGCCCTTGTAGCAGTAGTTCCTATACTTCCATTTTCTCCTTTCTTTTCCTTATCTTTTTCTTTTAAGATCCCTCTTATTTTTTCATCTTTTACATATTTTGATATATTTGTCATATCTGACAATAAACTTGCCTCTGTATAAGGTTTTTTCGCTTTAGTTTCCTTCTCCTCAATTTTCATATTACCATTTTTTATAATCACCGGATATTCTCCATTTTGAATATCATACAAATCATATTCTGTTTTTTCTTTTTCGTTATCATCTTCATAAATAACTTTATATCCTAACTCTAAAACTTTAACAGAAGAAACTTTAAATTCATTACTTTCAACATTTACTACTGCTTCTATTTTTTCAACTTTTTCTTTATCCATAAACTGAATAATATATCTCTTTGCTATCAATTCATAAATATTTTTTTCTTCTTGATTAAATTTTGATAATTCTCCACTAAAAGTTGGTATTATTGCATGATGAGCAGTTATATTTTTTTCATTGAAACATTTCGACTTATTTTCTTCATCGAAATTCAGTTTCAAATTTTCTAATCCAATTTTCTTCATTACTTCAGGAATTAATCTTACGGCTTCTTTAAAATGCTCTTCAGACAGATATTCACAATCGGATCTATTATAAGTTATTGCTTTATGATTATCCCTTAAACTTTGAGTGATATCCTGTGTTTTTTGAGCAGAATATCCAAATTTATTATTAGCTTCTATTTGAAGCTTTGCAAGATTAAAAGGTAAAGGTGGTGAGTTATAACTTTCTTTTTTGTTAATTTTAACTATACCTGTTTTCGCCTCTATTTCTGATATAATTTTTTCTACAGTTTCTTTATCTTTAATCATGCCTTCTTCTATACTTTTCGGTACAGAATATTTTAATTTTAATATTTTATGATTAATTTTTATATTTAAATAAAGATCATAATATTTTTCTTTTACATGATTTTTTATTTCATAATCTCTATTTACTACCAATGCAAGAGTAGGAGTTTGGACTCTTCCTACAGTTAAAGGTTTGCTCGCATTATTGTATAAAGTAAAAAATCTGCTTAAATTAAATCCTACAATCATATCTGCAATTGCTCTTGCTTCAGCTGCTTTTCCTAAATTTACATAATTTAAATTGTAATCCATTTTCTGAAATGCTTTTTTTACTGCTTCTGTATTATTATCGTTTATCAAAATTCTCTTTACTACTCCATCATACTTACAATATTCCAATATTTCATCTATCAAATACTGACCTTCATCATCGGGATCTCCTGCATGAATGACTTCTTTTGTATTTTTCAAAAGCTCTTTTATATTTTTTACTATATTTTCTTTTCCTTTGATAGGAATTTTGCTCCATTTAGGAAAGTAAATCGGTAAATCTTCCATATTCCATTTTTTATACTTCTCTTCAATTTCTCCAGGATTTTTATGTCTTAAAATATGTCCCACAGCCCATACTATAGTATATTCTTTTGTTTCTATTTTATTATTAAAATATTTTTTTTCTCCTTCAACTGCTAATGCTATTGCTTTTGCTAATTCGGGCTTTTCGGCTATTATAATTTTTTTCATATATTTTCCTCCTTGTCACTCTATATTAAATGTAGAGTGCTTTATTATTTGACATTTTTAAATTTTATGTTATAATATTTATGTAACTCCCCCTAAGGAGTTCACTATAAATATAAGTTAAATAAATTTGCGGTAAAGAAGACTGGTTTTTTCCAGTCTTTTTTGCTATAATATTTTGAACGAGTTCCGCAAAACTCGTAACTTATATTTATAGGAGGTATACATATGCGTATATTATTTTTGTTTTTAGTATTTTTTTTACTAATTCAAAAAATTTTATACTAATGTCGCCTCAACCCCTTAGGGGTACGCACTCTATATTATGTATATAGTGTTATCTTTCCCAATCTTTATCACTGCTTTCTATCCAAAAGTTTTCACTAGTATTTTCCTTTAATACTTCTTCTTTTTGTTTTCCGTGAACTTTAAGATATTTAAGCATTTCCATTTCTGTTTCAAAATTTATTCTTTCTTCAATTTCTTCATTTTCTTCACTATAATACAAATGATTTATAAAATATTCTCCTGATAAATAACTTTTTCCATAATCTAAAATCATATCTGTTTCATTTTCTAAATACATATATTTTCCTTTTAATCCCATTTTTATCTCCTCCTAATTTTTTCACTCTATATTAAATATATAGTGTTTTATTATTTGACATTTTTAGATTTTATGTTATAATACTCGTGTAACTCCCCTAAGGAGTTTTACTATAGAAAAATATGTAAATTTTGCAGATAAGGACTGGATTTTTTCAGTCCTTTTTAGTATAATTAATTGGGTTTCTGCAAAGACCTGCATATTTTTCTAGGAGGTATACGTATGCATATATTATTTTTGTTTTTAGTATTTTTTTTACTAATTCAAAAGATTTTATACTAACGTATCCTCACCCCTTAGGGGTATACACTCTATACTATATATAGTGCTATCTTTCCCAATCTTTTTCATCATCTTTTATCCATAAATTTTCTTTTTCAATATTCTTTATCTCTTTTAAATCATCGTTCCAATCTTTATTTTTCGATTTTTCTCTATAGATATTTAAATTACTGTATTCTTCTTTTATTACCTTATAAAAATTATCTCCTGCTTCATCATTGTCAGTACATATGTAAATACTCTCGATATCTTCAGATAAATAACTTTTAAATATATCGTTTCTAACTCCTGAAATACTTAAAAATCTACTATTTTCTTCTACGTTTCCCTTATTTAATTGTAAATAAGACAGTAGATCTATCGCAGCTTCGAAAATATATAAATTTTTTATTTCTTTATTATTTGTTATATTAAATCCGTAATGACTACTAGTATTTCTTTTAAATTTACTTTCTCCAGTACCTACTAAGTCATAGCCCTGTATTTTATTTCCAATATCCCTGATTGTAAAATTAACATTATCTCTCTCATCTAAAAAGATAATTTCTTTTTTATATAACGCTTCCACTATCTTTTTATTTATCCCTCTTTTTTCAGATAAATAATTAATTACTTTATTTAAATTATCTTTTTTTATTGAAAATCCTTTCACAGAAGTTTTGCTGCTATATACATTACTTTCACTGGGTTTATATTTTTCATTTTTTATATCTTCTAAAAATTCTTCTACCTTTTCAAATATTTTCCTCCCTTCTATTCCATATAAGTTTTTAAGTAAGTCGTAATAATTCCCTTTTATATTTTTAGAGTTCCAGACAAATAATGAACCGGATAAAATAAGGCTATCATGATCTTTTAATTTGTACCTCCGCCTTCCATGAGGAATTAAACTTTCTCCCATATATTCAAGAAGGTCTTTTAAATTTATATCGCTTAAATTCGTATTCATAACTTTTCTCCTAAAAAAAGATAAAGGTATCCCATAAATGCAAATTCGTCGATTTGCTATTATGAAATACCTTTTTATGTCAATTCGCCGACTGACGGTTTCATTCCTCTATTTGATTTTTAAATACTCTATGTAAAATATAGAGTCCTTATTTAAATTATATTACTGATATAGCCCATTTGAATTTTTCTCTGTAAAAACCTGAAAATTCAGATATAACAACCTTTTTACTCGCTGAACTTGCATGAATGAATCTGTTATCTCCCATATAAATTCCCACATGGGAAATACGTCCTTTTCCTAATGTTTCAAAAAAAAGAAGATCTCCTTTCCTAATCTTTGATATACGGGGTTTAAACTGTGCCTGTTCATAAGAAACTCTAGGTAAGTTTATTCCCATTGTTTGCTTATATACGTATTGTACAAAACTAGAACAATCAAATTTATCTGTTCCACTAGCACCCCATAAATATGGACTCCCTAGTTTTTTTGTAGCAAAATTTATTATTTCATTTCTAATATCTAAATTTGTTTCATTAGAAGATTTATTAATTACTTTTATTTTATCTATTTTATCCTTCTTCTTTTTTACAAATCCGTAATCTGTATTAGTACCTCTGTTTATAAAACTTATTCCACTTGCGATTGTATTATTCAATATAACAAGAAATAAGAAGGAATAGATAGAAATTTTTCTTTTCATTTTGTATCCTTTCTTACTCTATACTGAGTATATAGTGCTTATCTTTCCCAATCCTTTTCATCATCTTTTATCCATAAATTTTCTTGTTTTTCTTCTAATTTGATATTTTTTAATTGTTCTCTATATGGTTCTAATATATAGTCATTTATTTTTTGTGCTTCTTTTATGGCTTCAAATAATACTCCGGGATTTTCTTTTAATATGCTATTCCAACTTTTGATGTATGCTGCATTATTTTCAAACTCTTTATCTTCTATTTTCAGTTTAGTTTCTTGTTGTATAAATATTGATGAAAATTCCGCTATTAACTCTTCTTTGGCATAACTTTTATCTCCGAATTTACCAGACATATCCCGATTTAATCTTTTCTTATGTCCTGTTGAATGTGCCATTTCATGTAGTGCAATAGAGTATAAATCTTCTATTCTATTAAACTTTTCTTTTTTAGGAAGATGAATACTATCATTAATTAAATTATAAAAAGCATTATTTAATTGATCATACTTTATCGACACTTCAAAATTATCAAGGATTTGTTCTATTATCTCATTTCTCTTACTACAATCTATTTGAATTTTTTGATTATATTTCTCAATTCCATGTATTTGCTCCGCATTAAACACATTATATTTTTTAGTAATAATATAAATATTTTCTGATAAATATTTACTTTTTTCTTCTTCAGACATATTTTTTATAGTTTCATTATTAAATTCCTTTTTTGTATTTTTATCAGTTAATTGATAAAAATACACCGGTGTTGATTTTTCTCCTTTTTTTACTTGAAAATTGTTTTCTCTAGCTTGATTATAAGTCATCCATCTAGGGTCATTATATCCATTTTTTATTGATGAAATTAACAGTCTTATATTATTAGACCCCTTATATTCTTTATTTGATATTGGGTTATTTGGTTCATCTAAACTTCTCCATGTTTTTCTCCAGGATAAGTCTTCTTTTTCTATTAGCTTTATAATATCATTTACTAATTCTTGTTTTTCATTACTCAATTTTGCCATATTAATCTTCTCCTTTTTCTATTATTTCCATAACTGATTTTTCAGATATTTCATCAGGAATTTCATTTTCAAAAGGATTTTCCTCTTTAAAATCATATAATTTCATCAAGCTTTCAATTATTTTCATATTTTTCCTTTCCCACTCTATACTAAATATACAGTGTTTATTTCATTTGACTTTTTTGTAATTTATGATATAATATCAGTGTAAATCCCTAAAGGGAACTTATATTAATGATAAAAAATGGTGACAAATCAGACTGGAAAATACCAGTCTTTTTTGTTATAATGTTTTTTGAACGAGTTCACCACTCGTATCATTAATATAAGGAGTGATGTCTATGAAGACATTTATTTTTATTTTAGCAATATTTTTGCTAATTCAGAGGTTCTTGCTCTAAATAACTCACTCAACCCTACGGGGTATTATTTACTTCTTATCAACATTTTTTTATTTTTCAAATATTTCTTCATAATCTGATTTTCCGTCTTTATCTGTATCCTTATCCCACGGATCTGTTCCATAATACAATTCTTGCCTATTAGTAAGACCATCTCCGTCATAATCCTTATCCATTATAAGTCTTTTATCCATCGGAATTATTATTTGCAAGAGATTTTCCTTATTGTCTCTTAAATCTTTGTATATTTCCAATACCTCATTCACAGACTTTTTCAGTTCCTTTTCTTCAATGGAGTTTCCGTCTATTCTTAATTTTAAATTTTCCAATTTCCTAATCTGTTTTTCCAGTTCATTCAAAAATAATTCTTCCGTATACTCCTTTACATTCTGTGATTTCATAGTTTCAAATATATTTCCAACCTTTTCATAATTTCCGTCAAAAAAATCTCTATTCATTATTACCACTCTCTTTCATTTGTTTTCTAAGCTGATTTCTTTTAATTTTAAATTTATTACCTAAACTTCTGGTTTTTTCTTTTTCCTCATCACTCATGTCGAATACTTTTAATAAAACACCTAACAAAAAATCCTCATCCATGTCGTCAATTCCCAACATCTCAAATATTGCACCCTTTTTTACAAGATGATGTTGCCGTTCCTTCCTTGTTCTGGGCTCTTTAATTGCCCTATTTTTCTGCAAAATTTTTATCACTTCTTTTTCAATGTTTGTCATTATTTCCTCCTAATTTTAATAATAAATATGCTTTATATTTTATTTTTTCTTTATCAATAACTCCGTAATATCTACTATCAAGTGAATTCTCATTTTCAGAAAAAGTGAAGTATTCTTCTTTTTTCAATGTATTATTTTTAATTTTTGAAGGTATATTATATTTTAAAATACCTTCCCTTTTTCCATTTATAAATAATGTGTTTTCAGTTATTTCAATTTTATCCCCTTCTGCGGCTTTTACTTTTTTTAAAGCCGGTAAGTTTTGTAGTTTTTTATCTGCATACTTTTTATATTCTTTAGGAGTTTCATATACAATATAGTCATTTATTTTATAATTCTTACTGAATCTGTTTATTATATAAATCCCTGTCGGAGAGCTTTCACTAATATTAATAATTATATTAGAAACTGTAAATCCGATTAACAAAAGAACTCCTGTTAAAATTAAAACTATTTTTTTCATTTTATCTCCTTAAAACTTGTGTTATACCCAATTTGACAATTTTATATTTTATGATATAATACTGTCATAGAAGATTACTCTTCTACCCTTAAGGGAAACTTATAAGAATTTAAAAATACGTTTCAATTAAGACTGGTTTTTCCCAGTCTTTTTTGATATAATTTTTTTGAGGGGTAACGCCCTTTAAATTCTTATAAGGAGGTAGTAGCATGGAAAATGTTATTACTATTATTGTTATGATGTATATCATATACAGATTAACTAAGTAGTTTTAATTTTACCTCTACTCCTCAACCCTTAGGGGTATTTTTTAAAAACTTATTTCTATTTTATGGATTACTGTATAAATTATAAATATAAGAAATATGTATAGTATGAAATTTCCTGTAAGTATTGTCTCTATATCTTTCAATGAATCAACTAAATTTTGAAAAGTATTATTTTCAGATAAAACCTTAATCCCTATAATAGCAAAGAAGTTAATTGAAACCAGTTTTAGTATAAAATTTATAATCATACTAAAGATTTTCCCTACATTATAATACTGTCTTGTTTCATCTAATATTCCGAGAGTAAGAAATATAGGAGATAAACTTAAAGATAATTCAAATCCGATTAATAGTTTAAGCAAATCAAACATAATAAACAGAAAAGCAACATTAATCAGTACAAATATCACCAGTAATGCTATTGTAACTAACAAATTTTTTTGAAAATCCAAAGGATTTATCCAGTTTATTTTAGTAATAGCTTCAAATACTTCAGAAGCTAATTTCTCTTTTAATGTCCATATTTCATTCAGCTTTTGAGTCTTTTCACCTGTGAGTTTTTCAAGTATTCCATAGCTTATATCTTTTCCCATTTGAATTAACTCACCGCTAAATATCTTATTAGTTATAAAAATATAAAATACAAATCCGAAAGTTCTTTTAAAAATAGTTCCTGAAATAAATCCTTTAATATTATTATCAGCAATAGCAAAAATGGAATCTTTTATAACTTGAATTATAAAGAAAGTAGTCATAATGAAAATAAATATATTCCCTATGTTCCCAAAATTATCAAGCCCTTCTTTGAGAAATCCCATAATGTTATCCGCAAATGTGTCCCAGTCCATTTTATTTGAAGGTTCGTATTGAATATTCACAGTATCTTGTGAAGCTGTACCATAAGCATTTGTGCTGATACTTGAACCATTTGGTGGAACAACTACTTGTCCGATTGAATTAATTGGTGTGTATCCATTGTTTATCAATATTTGTGTTGCACTGGTTGCTCCAATATACGAACCTCCTCTATAAGTTCTTACATCTATAATATCAATCACTGTTCCTCTCGAACTGGAAGCATGAGCCATCTTAAATTTTCCATTTCCCAAATTTTCAAGTACAATTCCCACATGTCCATACCCTTTACTTCCTTGAGCTCCAAAATTTAAAAGATCTCCGGGTTTTATCTGATCAAATGAAGTTCTTTTTACTTGTCCAGCTCCTCTTATTCCGGCAGTCGTAGTTGAGGCACCACCTTTACCAGTGACTCCTCCGTTCATTCCTGCAGCTGCGGTTGCTCTTCCCACATATGAGGAACAATCAAAATATCCCCCCCTCATTCTATATTGATTGCTATAAGGTCTATTCAAATTATTAACTGCATAATTTATTATATCTTGTCTAAATTTTGTATCATCATAATTCCCTTTATTTGCAAACGATAAAATACTTAAACAGATAAAACTGAATATCATTATTATTTTTCTCATATTTTTCTCTTTTCCTTTCTTCTCAAATTTACGATAAAAAAATAAAGGTATTCCATGAATGCAAATTCGCCGATCTGCTATCATGAAATACCTCTTTATGTCAGCTCGCCGGCTGACGGATTTCATACTATTTTATTCAATTTTTCAGTTAATTACAGGTTTGATTTCTTATACATTCTACTACTCTTTTTTCTTTACTTAATATATTTCCGTTTCTATCAACCATTACCAGTGTTTTATATTTTATATCCCAAGCAAAATAAGTATTTCCATATTTATTATACTCATCACTAAGATTAAATACCAATATTCCACTTTTATATTTTGAAATTTTTCCAACTTCTCCACTACTGTATTCGATATACCAATTATTATTCTTTTTTTCAATACTTGCTAATATTGAATCCCAGTTACCTTTTAACTTATCTAAATTATCTTTACCGTCTGTAGTCAGTTTTTCTGCAAAAACTGAAACACTGAATAACAACATCATTAATATTAGTAACTTTTTCATCTCTAACCTCCATTTTTTCATGTTATAAATCTTCTCGATTTTTAATAGGATTAAATCGGAAAGTTTTCTAACTCTATTATTTGACTTATAGTATTATCTAATCTGTAATCCAACTGAGCCATTCCGCTACTTATTCTATCAAGACTATTATAATCTATAATATTATTTTTGAAATTATCAATTCTTTCAATTCTTACTTTTACTTCTGACATTATAGCACTAAGTCCATTATAATATGATATTTCCATTATATTTTTTTCATTAACTTTTCTTTTAGATACTTTTTTTTCTAATTTCTCAATAATTTTTTTTACTTTTTCAGTTTTAGGAAATTTCATAGAATCTATTTCATTTTTTGTCTTTTCAAATATCTCTTTTTTAAAAGCCTCTCTCTTAGCTATAACCTCATCACTTTCTTTATCCCCAACAAAAGTTGTCCTTTTCATTATATCTGCATTCAGTTCTTCTTTATGAAATTCAACTACCCTATCCAGAATTGGTTCGTATTCTTTATTAATTTCTTCCAAAGCTGCTTTTAATTCAGCCAAATCTTTTTTAATTTCTTTTGTCGGATCGTTACAGGAAAATATCCCTAAAATTAATAGCAGAAATATAATGATTCTTTTCATTATTATCACCTATCTTTCCCAATTTTTATTTTTTTCTTCTAATAATTCTATCCTCTTTTCTAAACTTATAATCTTTTCATTTAACTCTTCATTACTTTTTTCCAATACTTCTATTTTTTTACGATCTGAGTTGGTTGCTCTTATTACTTTATTAATTTGGTCAATTATTTTTTTTATTATACCGGTATCTTCTACATATTGTAGATTTTCTCTAGCTCTTTGTTCCATATCCAGTATATCATCATAGCTCATTGACATAAAATATCTCCTTTCGCCATTTATATTAATTATACCTTAGAAATTTAATAAAATCAATTCTTTTTATTATTTTCAGTATCGTAGATTCCATCAAATGCGTCCTCCTTTTCTTTTTCCTCATAAAACTTTTTCCTATTATTTTCAGTATCTCTAAATTTACCCCATTTATCTTTTCCTGTGACAAATTTATTCCTATCTCTGAATTCTTTCCATTTTTTTCTATTTTCCGGATTATCAAATTCTTTTCTTTCATTATATTTTCTCTGCCCTACCCTGTAAGAATTCATCCTGTTTTCCTTACTGTTATACTGTTTCAGGAAAGTTTCCGTAGCTTTTCTGTATTTGGATATTCTGCTTACTTTTTCCTCTTCTCCGAGATCTTTAAGTTCTTCTTCCAGTGCTTTTGTGTATTCTGCTTTTGCTGCTTTTATTGCATTATTGATTTTATGTGTTCCTGCATAATCTTTAAGTTCTCCGATTGTGTCTTCAAACAGAGCTTCTTTTTTCTGTCTTTTTTCTTCGGTATTATGTCCTACTGTCTGGTCTCCAATTGTTCCGAATACTCCGCCAAGTAAATCTCCACCTAAGTTTGTAAGGTTTCTTTGACCGGAACCGTAAGCTATTGTTTTCTGAATTCCTGAATTCAATCTTCTTCCTGCCTTAGCAAGTCTTGTACTTTGAGCATAATCTTTTCCGGCTTTCATTCCTTCTCTTGCCGACTTTAGAACTCCTTGTAAATTTTTTCCGCTTTTTATTGCCTGTGCTGCTCTTGCACTTCCTGCTGCAAGTGAAGTTCCTCCGGTATAGGCAGCCGCTACAACAGAAGCCCCTGTCGCTGCAACACTTGTTAATCCTGTAGCCAACGCACCTGATCCTTTTCCTGCTGCTGTACCGTTTATAAGCATTGACCCGAATTCTTTTGCCTGTGTGACAAGAAAAGCACATAACAGAAGCATAAATAACCATGTTAAGGAATCTCCTAAAGTTATTGTATTCCCTGTAGAAGTAGAGGTATATGCTCTTGTTTCCAATACCTTTAACGTTATCCCCGTCAATGAAACGGCGGTTAACAATACTCCTAATTCTGCCAATATCCCATGAAATAACTTTTCTCCCATTGCCTTTGTCTGTTCAAAGGCGTTAAAGGGAATCAGGAAATATCCTATTGTTGACATTGTTTTGAGTTTTATAAAAGAAATTATTATTTCTTTCAGGATTAAAAATATTGCTATTAATCCCACTATCATTATTATAAGATATATTAATTGATCTCCAAATTTATCGAAACCCAATTTACTTCTTTCCTTGTTTATATTAATTATACTGACTAATAAATTACTATAAATTGTATCAAAATCAATAATTTTTCCCATTACATATCCCTGTTCCGGGAAAAACTTATATCCTATAATAAACATAAGTTCAATTAAGTAATCCACTACTTTTCCGAAATACCTTATTAATGCAAAAAGTGTAGCATATTTAAATAATTTTTGAAAAAATATTTTTAAAACATTCATAAAATCTTCGGAATATTGGTATATAAAAGCTAAGGTAAAGTCTATAACTGCTATTGTAGTAGTTATAAAGAGTACTATAGGAGCGGATTTATCTCTTCCTATATCTAAGAATTCCGTAAAAGTTTCTAAAAAACTGTTGAGCATTTTACTTACCTCCCTAAATCTCCTGCAAATCTATTTCTCTTTTTTGCTTCCCTAACTTCTTTTTTAAGTTTTTCCTGATAATTATTTAATTTTGTTATACTTTCCTGTCTTTCCTGTTTTGAAGCTATTTCTTCTTCCACTTTCTTATTATCTGCCAGTATTTCTTTTGTTGCAACAGCTGCCGAATCAGACATATATTTTTCAAACATACTTATTAAAAGATTTATTTGAGCATTCAGCTTTGTCATTTCCTGTGTTGCATTCTGTGGATTCATATTTCTTATTCTGGCTTTTGCTTCATTTAGTGCTTTTAAAACCTTTCCGGCTTCATTTCCGCTTAGTCTGTCTAAAGCCTCATCGTTTACATTCTTTAAATTTATATCTCCCATCATTAAATTTTCCCAGCCTTCAAAAGTTGACAAATCAGAATTTCTTACCAAATCTCCGTAAGCAACCGTTTTTTCTTTTAAATCAAATCCTTCTGAAACTATACCGTCTAATCTGTCTAGTGTAGTACTTATTTCTGCTAAGGTTTTCAAATCATTTTTATTAAATGTTCTGACAGAATCAAGGAATCTTTTATACTGCTTTAAATCATCCACTCTTTTTCTCATTGCCAATAATTTTTGTAAAATAAGTTGGATATTAGACCCCATTGTCGCAACTCCTCCCATAAATCTTGTACTTCCTGCTAAACTTGCAGCTACTGTGGCAGAATCGGCTGAACGGGATACAGCATTAAAACTTAGCTCTGTAGCTTTATTGGCAATTTCATAATAATTATCAAGAGTATTAAATAGGCTGTCTAAATTAACAGAACCACTTATACTTCTTATTCCTCCTCCCCCTCTTACATAATTACTGCTTGGTTCCGTTTTTTCTTTTTCTGTAAAATCAAAATTTTTATCATTTATTTCAGTAGTTCCTTCAGTTGCCCGATTAATCAGTTCTAATCTCGGGTTAAAAGTTCCTATAGTTACTTTTGATGTCGGATTTGCAAATCCGATAGTGCTTAAAATTCCTAAACATACTAATAATATAATTTTCTTTTTCATATTAATCTCCTCCTAATAAAATATCTTTATATTGCTCTATTTCATATAACGGTATCTGATTCATTTTGTACTTATAATTTATCCATTCCTTATTCAGCTGAAGAATTCTTTTTTCTTCAGACATTGGAATTTCATCTAACATTTTTTTTAACTGAATTATTTTTTTCTGGTCATTTTTATCAGATGAACCGACAAGAGAAATTTCTGTTGCTGTACTGTTTAGCTGAAATAATCTTGTTCCGTCAGTTCTTTTAACAAAATAATCCATTTTTTTAAGTCCATTCCTGATTTCTTCTATTTCTTTGTCATTTAAATTAAATCTATGATACAAATCTCTCCATGTAGACATCGCTCTTTCATTAGGCAAATAAATATTTGTCTTACATGCGTCTATTATTGAGGCAGCTATACTTGATTCAGACAAATGTTTTAGTGACTGTGTAGATAGAATAACCGAAGCATTATATTTTCTTAATGTATTAAGCCATTTTTCTATTTTTTCCTTCATTTTCTCATTTTTTACCAATACTTGAAACTCATCTACTATTATAAGTGTCGGTGTCCCGTCCAGTTTATCTCTTTCAATTTTATGAAATATATAATCAAGCAGAGGAACAATCACTTTTTCATTAGTAATTACATTATTCATTTCAAATACTATAAAATTATTTTCTTCCATTTCTTCCTTACTGCTGTCAAAATATTTTGCATATGCTTCAGTTCCACAGTAAATACTCAATGCTTCCCTTATGTTTCTTGATTGAATGTAGGCACAGTAGTTACTTAAAGTTCTGCTTTCTCTTTTTATGTCGGAACTTGCCAAAGATTTTATAGCTTCCCATAAGATAGTTCTAACTCTTGCGTCTACATTAATTCCTTCCTGTTCCAGCAAAATGGAAATCCAACTTAACGCCCACTCTTTTTCTTTATCATCGTCTATATTTGCTAATGGTTGGAATGATACTTCCATTTCATTAGTTTCTTCATCATCTTTTCCTAAATCATAAAATTTTCCTCCGTTCAATTCACATAAAACTCTGCTCGAACCTCCTACATCGAAGAAAAAAACCTGAGCTTTCTTTGTTATATATTCAGGTTGCCCTTGTTCATTTTCCATTAATTTCTGATATTCATATTTTCCAAATTCAGTAGCAAGAAAATTTAAAAGAAAAGATTTTCCATATCCTGTAGGACCTATAAGGCTTGTATGTCCTACATCTCCGTTATGGAGATTGAAATAAAATAATTCCTTTTCTGTTTTGGTAGTAAAAAGTGCAATATCTTTTAAATGCCTATTATATTTATCTCCTACATACAGACTGCTCATAGGCATTAATGTTGCTACGCTTTTACTGCTCATAGGAACTTTTCTTATATTTGCCACAATATTTCCCGGAATAGAGCCGAAAATAGAATCAAAGGTATTATATTTATCTTCATTAGCTACAAAATCCAAAACACTTAATACTTTTCTTACTTCCTGTACTTTTCTGTCTAAAGACTCCAAATCTTTATCTTTTATAAGGAAAGTAAAAGTATAATATCCTAAACTTGCTTCTCCCGATTTAAGTTCCATTTCAATTTCATCAGCTTCATTTATTTTTTCAAGCTGATTCGTATCTATACTCGTTGTTTCTCTCTGATTTATTCCGTCTATAATCCACTGTATTAAACTTTTAAGTTTAAAATTAAAATATATTCTTGCTTTTTTTAATATATCCAGTGCCTCTTCTCTTGTTAATACAATGAATCTCGTTACAAACCTGTATTCAAAATTTAAATTTTCCAGTTCATTGAAAATTCTTGGATAAGTTTTTCCCGGATATAAATTAATAGTTATAGCTTTTATATAATCATTCATTATTTTTGCAGGCTTCTCATCATCTTCATTTGTTAAAGTCGAAGCTGTAATAAGTTCGTCTATATACATACTTCCTATAGGCGGTACTCCCACTGTTTCTCTTTTTTCATTATTTACAGCCGTATACAGGAAGCCTAGTAGTTCCCTATCTGTAAGCTGATCTACACTTATTGCAGCAGTTCTGTATTGCGTTACGAATAATTCAACCGTATTTTTAAATTCGGTAAGTTCTTTTTTGAACTCTTTCAGCAATTCCTCTTTACTTTTTTCAATTTCTTTTGATTTCCTTAATTTAAATGTTTTAAAAAAATTTATAAATTTATCAAGATAACTTACAACATCAGGCTTCATAGTATATGTAACAGAAATAAAATATTCTGTTATATAAAACTCTTCCTTTTTTACTGAATTTTCTCTAAGTCTTTCTATAATCCTTGTCGGATAAGGTTTATCATTTAAATCCTTCGCTGGATATTCATTCGACTTATTTCTTTGTACCTCAAAATGAATACTGTAACCGTCCGGTAATCTTCTTATTGCCTGATTTATTCTATTTAAAATTGTTTCATAGTCCTCTACTTCCAAGTAATCCAAATCATTAAACCGAACTCTAAAACAGGACATGAAACTGTTTGTTTTGTTAAGAACTATCCCTTCATCAATAAGTATTTCATAGGGTACAAAGGACTTATATGAATTTTTATAGTTTTTCAATATTTTTGATAACATTTACCCTTCTTTCTAAAATCCAAGCCAAACAGGATTTTTCACTATATTATTTAAATATATAAGTATAAATATCATATCTTTTTTTGAAATATATGCGGTAGCAATATATAAAATTATTACAGGTATTACTACAAGCCAACTCCAAAACATTAAATATAGTATCCCTATAAGTGCTCCGAATATAACTATAAACTCTATAGGAATTCCAAATATATTTTTCTTTTCAACTAATCCCTGATATAACCTGATTTCAATCATTATTTTCACCTCTTAATTTCTGCTCTACTTCTAAAGTTCTTACAAACTTATTTTTTAGTTTATATTTTTGACTCATAAATATTTTGTTGTCTTCCAATTCCACAAATGTTCTCCATTTACCATGTTCATCAGCCTTTGTTTTTATAATTGTACCGTTTTCCTTTCTAATATTTATTTCTGCATTTTCTATACTATTTCCTTCAAGATAAGTTGCTTTTTTCAATTTACTTAAATTTCTGTTATAAATTTTACCCCCGATTCTTTCCTTCAGATGATATTGAGCTATAAGGTTATCTTCATAAAATGCTATATTTGTCTCTTTTTCAATATCTTCTTTGACTTTTCTTTCCCAAGTATTTTCATCTAAAAACAAAGGCTTTAACAGAAAATAAATGTATTCTCCCTTTTTTTCTTTTACTACTTCAAAAATGGTATTGTCAATACTTTCAGGAAAATTCACATTTACCTTTAAATCAGAATTTTCGTTTACTCTTAAAAAAGGAATTTTTTTATTAATAGTCTGCTCTTTCCCTATGCTATTAAGTTCAATTAATAGATTTCCTTTAATAGGCTCTTCTATTAACATACCGTCGGAAATACCTTTTGAATAATCTATATCCAAAATAATCTTAGGAATATTTTTAAGTTTTACTTTTTTAATGCTGTAAAGGTTTATTTCCTTATTTGTTAAATCAGTTATATCTCCCAAATCAAGCATTTCAATCTTGTTAAAATTTACCGGAACTGCTGAAATATACAGT
Organism: Leptotrichia sp. OH3620_COT-345; assembly: GCF_003932895.1. NCBI lineage: Bacteria > Fusobacteriati > Fusobacteriota > Fusobacteriia > Fusobacteriales > Leptotrichiaceae > Leptotrichia > Leptotrichia sp. OH3620_COT-345. The sequence continues at coordinate 36,522 of NZ_RQYW01000003.1, forward strand.
TCACTATTTTCCTTAGCTATCTGATTTGAACAACATGACATAAGCAACAGTACCGATATTATTATTCTAAAAATCTTCTTCATTTTCCCTCTTTTCTACAGTTTTAAGGTCTCTTTTTATATATGATATTGTGTTATTATTTCTCCAGCCTTTCTTTATCTTACTCTCTTCCTCTTCAATTTCCGCTTTAACTGTTTTATTTCCCGATTCTATTTTTGTGTTGTCCGTTTTACTTATTTTTAAAGTATTTTCAAAATTTGGATTTCTGTTTTTTCTGTATTCCATTATCTTTTTATAAAATTTATCTACTTTAACAATATAATCTCTTGTTTCCTTTATATTCAACCATGCATTATTTTTTAAACGTCCGCAGCCGGCATTATAGCAAATTAAAGTATCTCTTATGTTTTTTGTCCTTTCAAAGTCTCTTTTTAAATGAAGCACTCCCCCTCTTATATTTCCCGCAATTGTATTGTCAACATTAAACTCACGGAAATTGAAAGGCATAAGCTGCATAAGTCCTTTCGCTCCGGCATGACTTACTGTATTATGATTAAAGGAACTTTCTGTCTGCATAACGGCTAAAACTAAATAAGGATTAATATCATACTTTCTGCTATTTTCCATTACATTGTAAACTATATACTTTGCTGTTGTTTTATCTAATTTCGGGTTATACTTTATTAAATAATTTTCCATTGTAAAAGTTATATTAAATAAAAATAGTGTCATTAACAAAATTATTTTCATTTTTCCTATCCCCTCCTATCTGCACTATATATTTAGTATAGAGTCCTTTTATAGGTTGTTAGAAATACTCTCTATACAGAATATATAGTGCTTTAATTTCTTTATTACTCACGCTCTATATATAATATACAGTACCGTCATCTTTCTTTTTCTTCGGTTTCAGTTTCATTTTCCCAGAAATGTTTCTCTTTATCTTCTTTAAAAGAAAATAATTCATATTTTTTTGTTTTGTCATTATATTTTGAAATTTCAGTGATTTTTTCAAATATTCTGCTGTTTTCAAAATAATTTATATCTTCCCTTGCAAAATAAGTTTCCAGTATATCCTTCGTTCTATTATCAACTTCAAATTCTGTTATTATATCTCCGTATTCTTCTTTTCTTATTCCTAAATGAAGAAACTGATTATTTTTTGTCTGAACAACTAAGTAATTACTTTTTATTTGAGTATATTGATTCGTCTGTTCAAAAATATATCCATTTTCCAAATTTTCCATAAATTCTTTGAAAGTATTAATTCTGTTGGCTACACTATCAATCTTATTTGCATTATGTTCAGCTATTAAATCATATATATCCTGATCGGATAGATTTTCTTCATTTATTTTGTTATATAATCTTTGACCTTTTAGCACTCCATGTTTACTTTCATTATCATTGATATACTGTAATCCTAATAAATGAGGAAGAGATTTATTGTTTATTTCTATAAAAAATTCCTTACTTTTACTTTTTATGCATATATCTTCCTTGTCATATTTGGAAAACCATTTAAATATCTCCTGAACCTTGTAAGATTGCTCTCTCATTTTTACCTCCAAGTAAAAAGAGACTGTATTATTTTCTACAGTCTCTTTTTTATAATTTTTGCAGTGATATTAATTTTGAAGCTTCAGGATTCGGAAACCAATTATGAAATACTATTTTCTTATTTTTCAATTTTTTCAAAATTTCTTCAAAAAATTCTTTATTTAAGCTTTTATCATAATCAGTTATTGCCTTATATTTTATTGATTCTTCTGTACTGATATTTTCTTTTACCAATTCATATTCAATACATGTATATCCTATAAAATTATATCCCTTACTTTCTTCTATGTACGGTTTACATTCACAAACCATATTTTCTATTTTTTTAAGTGCCTCATTCTTATTATTAAATTCATATAAAGGTAAAAATTCTTTATATTCTTTTAAATTATTATTTTTATCCAAGTAATAACAATGGGAAACTTCATACACTACATATGTATCATTCATAAATTTCCTCCCGAATATAAATCTTTATATTTAATTTTAGCACTTTTAATATCACTTTTCAAGACTGTACTTGTTTAATTTCCATTGTCCTTTTAGCACTCTATACTGAATATATACTACTTTTATCTCTCCTTTTCTTCAGTTTCAGCTTCATTTTCCCAATCTGAATTTTCTTTTTCCTTGTTTTCTTTTATATGTTGTTTAACTTCTTCTCTTTTCAAAACCTTATTCAAAATATCACCTCTATCAATTAATATAAACTTTTCTTCATTATCTTTTTCTTTTGATATTTTTGTTGTAAACAGTACTTTATTTACTGTCAGCTCTTTCTGTGCTTCCAGAAAATCCTTAAAGTTTAATTTAGAAGCCTTTCTCACCGTTTTTGAATCAAGATATACAAGTTCACCTAAATTTTCTTTATATGTGCTATAAATCAATTTTGCATTATCGGATAAAGTGTTTAATTTATCCTCTTTAACTTTTTCAATCTCTTCTCTTCTAGCCAGTATTTCCGCCTCTTTTTCTTCGTATTTATTTTTATAGTCAACTGCCTTGTTCTTATCTATAAAGTATTTCATTTTGGGCATTTCAAATACTGAACCGTCATAATTTATTTTTGCCTCTACAGATTGATGAAAAAATATTTTATTCTCCTGAACTAATTCCTTAAATGCCGTTTTAAATTTTTCGTCATCATTGATTCCCATTTTATCCTGTATCTGACTTCTGTTTAATGAAGTATACCCGATTTCATTATTTGTCTTTTCTTCTAAAAATTTCATAATCTGATCTTTCATTTTCATCATCTCACTTTCAATATTTTTTATACTTTATTTTTCATTTTCTCCTGTTTTAATTTATTTTTTCTAAAATATATTCCTTTTTCTCATAATCGTATCCCTTTACTAATGCAATTTCTTTTATTCCTCTAACTGTATTCTGTTTTGTTATATTTACAACTATATTTACAGCTTCCAGTATCATTCCGATCTGTTTTCTTGAACTTACTTCTCCTAAATACTGTTCAACTTTCTTTAAAGCAGATTGATTAGTATTGGCATGTATTGTTGATATTCCTCCCGGGTGTCCTGAATTCCACGCTTTAAGTAATTCTATGGTTTCTTCTCCTCTTCGCAACTCTCCCACAAAAATTCTGTCCGGGTTAAGTCTCATACAAGATCTTAGTAAATCTTTTGCACTTACTGTTTCTGTTGTTCTTAACATAACTTTGTTTTCTATATCTCTACAGTTAAGTTCCCGAGTATCCTCTATTGTTATTATTCTGTCCTTAGTACCGTTTAAGAGCTGTATCATAGCATTCGTAAGACTGGTTTTTCCTGATGATGTTCCACCGTTTACTAAAATATTGGCTCTATTTAATATCGCCATTTTTATCAACTCTTGAGAATTTTCAGCTTTGGAAAGTATATCGTATATTTCTTCTCCATTTTCATCTTCAAATACGGCTTTAAAGAAATTTTCCAACGGAATTATTCCTCTGCTCGGCTTTCTGATTGAGAATACGGGTTTATCATCTACAGGTTCTCCCAGTATCCCCTCAAATCTTTCTTTATTCGGTAAAGTAGCGGAAACTATAGGTGTATCATTGTTGGCACTTTTTCCGTTAAAGGAAGCGATAACTTCGATAATAGTTTTTCTTCTTAAATTATCGTATATGGTTTCTGTTTTTACATACCCTTCTTTTGCTATATCTATCCATACTTTTCCGTCCTGATTTACTGAAATTTCATTTATATCTTCTCTATCAAGCAAATCCAATATTTCATCTCCTAAGTTTTCATTCAGAAAGTTTATTTTTTTCCGTTTGTCTATATCTCTTTTTTCAGCTTCCGTCATTTGTATCTTCTCCATTTTCTTCATTTTTAAATTCTTTATTTCTTTTTTCAGAATTTTCTGTATTTTCATCAATTTCTATTTTAATAATCCTGTCTTTTCTCTGATTGTAAATATCCGCTATGATTTTAGTAAACTCTTTTGCAGTTATTACCTCATGAATAGGATACTTGGTACTTAACAAATTATCAAAAGTTGTTATAAGTTTTGTTTTTTCTTCTTCCTTCAATTTCTCTAACCGTATTACCATTGATTCCAATTTCTTATTTATTCTCATTTTTCACCTTTCCTGCACTCTATATAGAATATATAGTGCTTTCAGTTCTATTTTTTCATTCTTTTCATTATTTCCATTTCTGCCTGCATAGCAGGAGTGGGATCAATAGGGATTTTTATTTTGTGCTTAAATCTCTTGTCGTCAAAAAACAGTATTTTTTTAGTTTGTATAGGGTACTTCCCTCCAACCAGCAAAAGAATCTTATCTAACGGAAATCTTCTCATTTCTTCCGCTTTCAGCAATTCCCGTCCGGTTTTTGATATAGTTGAATTTCTTTTTATAATTCCTCCTGAATATGATTTTGAAATAACAGTTTCTGTCCCTATTGTTTTACTGATATACTCTGATGTCTGATTTTCATTTGAAGTATAAAATATCTGATTTTGACAATTTGATAAAAATGCATTGTCTTTTGTATATATTTTGTTCAACTGATCCAAAGATTGGACTACCAACATCATTTTCATTCCATATCCTGCTACATATCCTATTGCCTTTTCTAAAATTTCCATTTTTCCTATACTTGGAAATTCATCAAGCAGCATAAGAAGTCTATGTTTGAATTTAACTGCGTTTTTATTATTTCCTGTATAGTCCATTTCCGGAGTCAGCAATGTAACACACTGAATTATTAGTATCCTTAATAATGGAGCTAATGCCTGCAAATCTCCCGGTTCTATAACAATATATAAACTTATGGGCTTATCCCCTGCCATTAAATCCATTATTCTGAAGTCACTGTCACTTGTATTGTATTTAACAGTAGGAAGCTCAAAAACTGATAATGCAGCTTTTGCAGTAGCAATTATACTTGCCATAGTTTTTTCACCTTTTTGCAAAGTGTCCGCCATTGCTCTTATTACAAACGGATGAAATCCTTTTTTTACAACATCTGCTTCCATAGGATAAATTTCAGTTAATTTTTCCATTATTTCTCTATCTTCAAAATTATTTTTATCAAACATAGGTTTTGTTATTATTTCTGTCATTCTTTTATTTATAGGTTTAGAAGCGTCTGTAATAAAATCAACTACATTTCCCAATCCTGCTTTTCCTCTTGTTCTGTAAAGTTCATACATTATTATTCCTAAAATAAAGTCCGAACCTGCATTTTCCCAAAAAGGATCACTTGAACTGCTGTCACCTATTACAATTAATTTAGCTATAACCTGTGCGTCCTCTATTTCCTTGTCAGTTAAATATCTTATTTCCTGTAAAGGATTAAACTTACAGGAATCTTTTTTCTTAGGAGAAAATTTAAGTATTTTATTTTTAAATTCTTTTTTTCTCCAGCCAGCTGTCATCTGATGATTTTCTCCTTTTACGTCAAGTACCAAAACACTGTCTTTCCAAGTATCCACAAGTGTAGGAATTATTACGGAAACTCCCTTTCCTGTTCTTGTAGGTGCTGAAAGTATTATATGTGTCTTCCCGTTGTCCCTTAAAATTCTCCCGTTATATTCACCCAAGACGACTCCGTTTTCTTCCAATAGATTAAGTTCAAATGCTTTTGCATATTTAGTCGGAAAGAAAAACCCGGAATACCCCAAATCATCAAAATTTGCCCATCTTGCACTTCCGTGAGTTATATCTTTTCTCTTATATTTAAAAGGTAATGCTATAAAAAACCATAAAAGAAATTCTGTAATTAATACCCATTTAAATATATTTTTTGTTTTAATATAAGCATTAGGAGTTGTTTTAAATAAATTAAACATTTCTTTATGCGGAATATACACATTAAATTTTTCTGTTTTTAAAAGTAACCATATATCTAATTGTTTAGGATTACCCATTACCCATGAATAGATAGAAAAAAATACAAATAAACAGGAAACTATAATTACTATTAAAGCTATAACTGTTGTTATAATAAATTTTTTTTCAGTATTTTTCATATTTTTCCATCTTAATTTTTTAATTTCGTTCCATGTTTCTTTTAAATTCATAATTTTTCTCCTAAAAAAAGATAAAGGTATCCCATGAATGTAAGTTCGTCGTCTTACTCATGAAATACCTTTTTGCATCGATATGCCAATCGACAGTTTTCATTTGTTTTTTTATTTTTTTTGTTTTTTCAATGGTTCCAATTCCAGATCTTCATTAACTATAATATTAAATCTGTATCCTTTTCTTATCGTTATTGTAGGTTGTCTGTCAACAGCTCTTTCCAAAATTTTAGCCGTTGCAGCTTCATAAGGAGAACTATTTCCTTCTTCTCCTCCACTTGACACATTTCCATTTAATCCTACTGTAACATTCTTACCTATTTTAAAATGTGTGTTTCCTGCTAATTTATTTGTTATATTTAGAATACTTGAAAAAACTGCATTTCCTATTAAACTTAAAATATGATTGCTTCTTTTATCCTTTAATCCCGAATTCCCCAATCTGTCTGCCCCCTGCATTGCCAACAAATCCATATGATTTCCGTTAGTTAAAATAAGCTTATCAAATACTATTAATACCCTGTTCTGACCGGCTGTAATAGAACTTTCGTATCGTCCGTATAACTTGGAACCCTTAGGGATTAACAAATAATTCCCTGTAATCGAATCATATACATCTTCTCTTACATGTGCTAAAATTGTTCCCGGTAAATCTGTATTAATTTCCGTATCCAGTGTTGCAGGTATTACAGACCCCTGTTTTACTTCATATGGACTTTTTACTTTATTCAGAACATTTCTTTTTAATATATTATTTTTTTCTTCTGAGCCTGAATTCTGTTTCTCATTATTTTTCTCTTCATCTTTTTCTTTACTTCTATTAATAAAGGATAATCCGTTATTACCGCTTCCGGATTTTTGGGGTGTTTCAAATTGAGCATTTTCCGTTTCAGCTATAGCATTATTTATATCCTCAATATCTCTATTTCTATTATTTTCCTGTTCATCAATATCATTTCCCGGAGGTATTTTTGAAATATCTGTATCATCTATTGAAGGAATTGTTGTTCCTGTAGCGGTTTCAACATTTGTATTATCATTTTCTTGTACCAACGCCTTATCTTCATCTTCTTTACTTTTATCTACATCTGTAAGCTTAAAGCTGTTCGGATCAGCTAAATTTATTTTTTCTTTTTTTGTATTTTTAGGACTTGAAACATAAAGTACTATTCCGAAAAGGCTCAAAGCAAAAATCCCTAATATAAACAATAAAAATCTGTTATTTTTTCTTTTTTTCTCACTATAAACTACTTCATCATTATTCAAGTTATTAGTACTATTTTTGTTCTTTTTAAAGTTTTCTGAAGAATAATCTCTGTTTTCGTCTATATTGTTAATATCATTTTTTTCAATAATATTTTTTTGTCTTAAAGATCTTTTTTCACTTATTTGTGAAAATCTATCTTCCAATTCATCTGCCATACCTAGTATTTTTCTCTGTTTTTGAGAAATGCTGTTTCTTAGTTCTTCGTCTACATAGTCATCCGTATTTTTTAATTCCTCTATATCATTTTTTAACTCATTTAATGTTAATTCGGCAATTTCTCTTTCTGTCATTTAAATCACCTATTTCTTTATATCCAATTTTTCTTTACCTAATATAAGTTGCAATCTGTTTACTACCTTGTCAATTATTATTCTATTATTTACGTATCTGTAATTAATTAAAGATAGTTGTTTGTCTTCTCCATAACCATATATAGACGGGGCTTCCTGTAAATTTTCCGGCATAATTAAAATTGTTTTTTCACCGTCATTAAATACTTGAATCGGAGAAAAAGATTTATTCTTATTATAGCTATATCCAAAATTTAACTTATCTATATTTCCGTTTAATTTTATCTCTCCTTTACTCTGCCCTACATTAAATTTCATTCCTGTTGCGTCATAAGGATATTTCCATTGTACAAACGGATTATAATTACTGTCTGTTGATTTCAAGGAAATAAAATAAGTTCTTTTATCCGTAATGACATTAAAATTTGTTTCCAAATCTGAAAGAAGGGGTTTTATAAAAAGAAAAGTTGAATCATCTCCTCCGCCTTTTGTTTCTTCCACTTCCCAATTTTCTTTATCTCCTCCGCCTACATAAATTATATTCTCATCTTTTGAAAACTTTAAACTTGTAGTATGGTTAGGCTTTGTATAAATTTCATAAACGCTTGTTCTGTAATAGTTAAATTCTGTTGCTATATTTAATCCTGCTGCTGCTCGCCCTGAAATAATTGATAACTTTGATTTTATTTCTTCACTTTCTTCAAAATTATCAACAGAATTTTTTCCTTTTAATATCTGAACATTTTTATTATATCTTTGACTTGCTTCTTCCAATTTTTTTATTGCTTTTGAATCACTGGCATATAAAAATGTTCCTAAAAATAACGACAGTATAATCAAACTTTTATTCGTCATCTTCTTCATATTTTTCCTCCCTGTCTAATTAATTTCTTTGTCTTATCTATTAAATAATATTTCTGTTCATAATAATAAGGATAGCCGTATATATTTATTTTTTTTATATTTTCATTTCTTGCATATTCACTGTCAAATAAAAAACTGCACATTATTTTTTTATTTATTTTCAGTTCTTTATATTCTAATTTTTCTTTCAAATATTCGATAAATTCTTTTTCAATTTTATCGTATTTTTCTTCAACTGTTTTCCTAATATTTTCAAGATATTTTGAAAACAGAATTTTTTCCTGTTCATCAGTTTCTACAAAAATTATATCTTCCTGCTTCTCCAATTCTTTTTCCAAGAGTTCCAGATCATTTATTTTTATATCCTTATCACCAATAAAATTTACTAATTCCTTATAATTTTTTTTACAGGAATAATCAAAATCTGTTATCTCGTTTTTTATAACTTTTTCAATATATTTTTTCTTCCATTGAACATATTCATTAAAATATTTTAAGTTCTCCATATTAATTCTCCTGTGTTAAATTAAAATCAGTTATTATCATTCCTATAGGATTTACTGATACCTGTTCTTTATTCGGAGTAAAAAAGTTTATCTTTAAAATTGAATTTAAATTTCTTCTTTGTGTTAAAGTCCCATTTTCATTATATTCTTTTTCTCTCCATCTCACCTGATACGTATTTTTAGTTTCCGGAATAGCTGAAATTGAAAGTATCTCAACTTCTCTTGTTTTTTTCAAATCAAAGAAATTAATTACTCCTTCATTTGACAATATACTTTGTACTTTTTTTTGAGTTTCGGAAGTTAAGAATAAATTTGTATTTTTTATAGTTGATTCAAAAATTTTTCTATCCAGTGTTATTGTTCTTGTGTCAGCTATAAATTTTTTTAAGAAAAATTCTATTTCATTTTTTCCGATATTCAAAGTATCATTCTTATAAATTTCTGTACTTACCGGTTCTCCTGTGTTTTCTTTTACTCTTAATATATATCCGAAACCTTTTTCTTTTTTTCCTGACAGATACACAGAATATCCGACTGAAATAACCGTTGAAACTAATAATATAAGACAGGTTGCTGACAAAATCTGTATTATCTGTCCCATATCCACATATCTTTCAATTCCCATTCTCAATTTATCCTGATTCCTGCTTGTCGTTGTTATATTTTTTTCGGTTTTTCTCTTAATTTTTCTTATACTTTTTATATTCACATTTTACTCCTCCTAATATTTTACGATCATTCTAAGTCCAATCTCGGCTGAATTTATAAGAGTTCCTCCTACTGCAACAGCTCCTTTTTCAATGTTAAATCCTACAGCAAATAGGAAAATCCCTCCAAGTAATTTAATTGCTATTTCTCCAAAATCTCCCCGATTAAACATCTGAATTAATCCCCAAATAAATAATCCTGCTCCTATTACCATTAAAAGATATAAAGTCATGTTTTTAAAAAGTACTATATAAGATACAAATTTTTCAAATCCATCGGCTGCCACTTCTGTTGTATTTGAAAAAGAAATTACTGTTACAAATAAAAATAGTAACATTATCATAATTTTCTCTTTCGGTAATTTTTTGAGACTTCCAAATTTTACTTTTTCTGTTTCCATTTTTACACTCTCCTTCTTTAATTTATAAAAAAATAAAATAAAAAGGTACTTCACTTGAGTTCGCCGACTCAAATAAAGTACCTTGAATGTTATCCCTGATAACGGTATTTTATAATTTTATATTCTATTTTATTTTTAGATTTTTAGAATTTAACAATTTTGAAGCCTCTCTTCATTAGAAATATCTGCTTTTTATTTTTAATATTTTTAAAAATAAAGACATCCCTAAATTTTTTGTTAAATCTTATATTATCTTAATTTTAATATACCATATAATTTTACTTTTTTCAAGTGAAAAAACAAAATATTTTTTTATTTTATGACTACTCTGACACCCTATAATTTATTACAATTATTTTACAGAAAATTTTCTTTTGTTATACTTGTAGCCCCTTGTGGGCAGACCATTTTCAGCAAAGCTGAAAATCACGTGTGTTTCTCACCAAAGGTGAGAAACAGGTAAACGTGCAGTGAAAAATTCACGTGTTTTCATTTAACAAAAAAAGGACATTTTTTGCCATGCCCTTTTATATGAACCGTTTTATTGTTAGGTCTATTAAAAAATAACATACACATATCACAATCGAATATCTCTTTATAACTTCTATAATCCTTTCATCCTTAAATTTAAGCTTTTCATGTTCCAGTATTTTCAATGAAATGAAGAATAATCCACATATATTCAGCATATAATTTATATTTTTACTGTAAAGAAGATACAGATACAATCCCAGATAAGTATTTATCAATACTGAGAAAGTTATGAAAAACTTCCTATAATCGTTATCCGTTTTCCATTTCTTGATATCTTTCATTTTATACAACAGCAAAAATTCTAAAATTCCGATTGTACAAAATATTATCAATATAATCATATTTTTATTACCTCCATAATCCCACTTCATATTCTTCATCAAAATTAATGTACTTGTAATCTAACAATATAAATTCTCCATGTTTTTGAATCTGTTCCTGAGCCTTAACGTCATTAATCTGTTTTTTTCTGACCCTATTTATTGAAGCAATATTTTTTCTTATATTACTATTTTCAGATTTTATATTATTGACTTTTTTATAATTCCTACTTTTCAAATTTTCCTTTATCTCATTTTTGTTTTTTTCCAGTTTTGTCATTTCATTAAATTTTTCTTCTCTTAAGTCAGTTCTTTCTATGTATGCCTTATACAAATTCTTTTCATCTAAATTTTTAATTTCTTTTTCTTTTAACTTTTCAACGAAAATTTTATCCATGATCTTTTTTTCTTCTATTTTGAATTTTAATACATTCATATATTTTCCTTTTAACTCTAATTTTTTGTCGGGAATCTCTTTTTCATGTTTTTCTTTTAAAAGATTTATATTTTTATCAATTATTCTTATCTTATTTTTTATATTTTTCTTTTTATCTTCTCGGACAGTTTTTAATTCTTTAAATAATTTTCTTTTTTCATTTTTAAGTTTGTTCGCTTCTCCTTTTGAAAGAATATCTAAAGCTCTTGTTTCCAAATTTTTATCCAGTATATTTTTACTTAGTTTGAATATTTCCTTTTCTATACTTTCTTTTTCCGTTAAAATCTCTTCAAAAGTTTTATTGTCACATTTTTCTTTTTTTTCATTGTATTTTTTGCTAAAACGTTTCTGAAAATATATTTTATCAATTTCCTCTCTTAGTTTTTGATCTTCCTGTAATTTATCATTTTTAATCTTTTTATTTAAAGAATAGATGTCATCTTTACTATGTCTGTAGTTAAAATTAATTGCTTCTCTGTTAAGTTTTTCAGCCTTATATAACTCATTATTTTTTATTGCTGTATCTCTCTGCTTTTTCAAACTGTCGGCTGATACTTTTTCGATTCCTTCCGCTTCTAAATAAAGATTTAAATGTTTTTCCCAACTTTTTCTAAACATTTTAAGAATTTCTTTTTTTTTAATCCCTCATCTTTTTTAGCTCCCCCTAATTCAGGCTTTTCAGAATTATATCTTTTAAAAAACTTTTCTTTTTTTCTTTCTATTCCATCTAATTTTCTATCGCAGAACATAACATGAGCATGAGGTTGCTCCCCTTTAGGATTATGCACTGCATAGTTATATACATAATCTTTTCCGAATATTTTCTCTAAAAATCTTTCTAATATTTCTATATTTTTTTCATTTGAAAACTCTCTCGGTAAAGCTATTTCATACTCTCTGTAAATATTTGCATTTTTTCTTTCGTATCGTACTGCACTTTCCCAAAAATCTTTTATATTTTCAAAATCTTCCGGAAGATTGAATGCCTTACTCTTTACAAAATCATTTTTATATTTATATTTATCAACTCTTTCTATATACTCTAAATGTGAAAGCACTTTCTTTCCGCATTTAGCTTTGAAATAATAAATTGCCATTTACTTCACTTCCTTTTTATTATCTATTTCTATTATTATAAATAAAAATCACAACCAAATTAATGATTGTGATTAACATATTAAATTTCTAATCTTTTAACTTCATGTACCTTCAAAATATAGTATTTTACTTTATTTTTTTCTTTAATTTCTTTCATATCTACAATAAGTATATCTTGTGAACTAAGAAATATTTCCCCTGCATGAAGTTTTTTTAAAAAATTTTTATCCCAAATAGAAACTTTTATAGTTTCATTTTCAAAGATTACATCCCATTGTGAATTCCCTTGAAAAGGAACTTTATATAATCTTAATTCTGTATTTTCTAATAAAATTTCCATTTCTTCTTCTACTTCTTCTATTTCTTTTTCTTCAATTGACATTACATTTATTTCTTCTTTTGACAGTTCTAATTTTATACTTTCATTAATAGAATATTTTATATTTTCTCTGTCTTTTAAATTTTTTACACTCTTTTTTATTTCTTTCTCAATATTAGGACTTGACAGATATAAATTTATAGTTTCAATATTATAATTGTTAACTTCTCCATAATAATTTGTTACATCTCCAGTAGTTGTATCTATTTTTTTAGGATTTTTCCCTTTTAAATCTCTTATTAATTTTATAACTTCTAAAAATAATTTAAGTGTTGCTACTGCTGTTATCACATGTCCCGTTATTTTAAAAATTTCAGGAGTTATAGCAGAAAAATCTAAAATAACTGATCCTTTCTCAGAAGCTTTAAAATTCAATTTAAAATAAGAATTCTTTGCTGTTATTGATGTTATTTTTGATAAGGTATCGTATGTTCCTTTTAAAAATTCTGAAAGTTCCTTTGCATCAATTTCATCAGAACCACCAATTTTTATTTTTAAATCTGCTTTAGTCTCATTGTACATTTTCCACATTTTATTTCCTTCCTTTAGGATAATATATTATATCCTAATTTTTTAAAAATGCAATATTATCACAATAATTATTTAAATGCCATTGTCCTATATTTTCATTTTTTATATTATTAATCATTCGTAATATTTTTATTTATAATTCTTTTCTACATCTAAATTTGACTATTTCTTCTTGTTATTAGATATTCTATTACTCCATTTCCCTGTGCAAGAAGCATTCCTTTTTCTACAAGCAATGGCATTGTATCTGCTCCCTGTTTTATCATTTTTGTTCTTATTTCTTTTGTTAGTTGATGTATTTCTATTTTTTCTCCTTTAACAGCTTTTATATATTTTTTTATATTTTCACAATTTTTACAACCCTCTTTAGTGTATAGAATCATTTATATATTCTCCTTGATTTTTTTAAATTTTATGTTATAATCAAAATATAGTTTTAAAACTATACCCACAGCCTCTGTGGGCTTTTATTATGCTATAAATTCCGGTTACTACAATAAGTAATATTGGAAAATATCCCAATATTTCCTGATAACTTTCATTGAAATATCTCCTTTCTTAATCTTTTAGTAATTAATTATACAACAAGAAACTTTTATAACTTCATTTTCTTTTTTTACTTCTTTTCCTGTTTCATAAAAGTATGCAGCAAAAATAATTGCAGCTATAGAACCCATTATCAACCCTATCAAAAACATTATAAAACTTTTCATATTTCTCCTTTTCTGTATTATCTTTCTATTTTTAATTCACTTAATTTTTCAAATATATATTTTTCTCCTTTAGAAGTCCACTTCAATATGTATTTTCCGTTTACTTTTTGATACTTTATATAACCTTTATACTTATGCTCTCTGTATAATTTTAGAATTTTTCCTTTTTTATAAATTAATCCAATTTCATTCAATTTTTCTAAAAACTCTTCATAAGGTATTTCATATATATCTGCTAAAGATTTTGTTGTAATATATTCTCTATTCGTATCAAAAAAAGTTTCATATTCCTTAACTTTATCACTTAACAGAAGAAATTCTTTTTTTGTAGCCTCCAATATGCTTTCTACCCTTTTCCGAATTTCAAGTTCATTATCTGAAGCTTTTACATAAATATATCCTCCATGTTTTCTAACCGATTTTAAAATCTCCTTGACTTTTTTCTTAAATTCTTTAGCTTCAGGCTTTCTACTTAACATTAGTACTTCATACAATCCTTCTTCTGTCAGATACCATTGTTTATAAGGAACATTATTGTTTCCATACATTGTTATTAATTCCTTTTCTTCTGCTTCCACTGGTTTAAGCATTTGACTTACATTGCTGTTTTTTATTATTTTAGCTATTTCATTAGCGTTAAATAAAGGTCTTTCATAATCACCGTATATATTTATATTTGTTCCTATGACTTCAGTATTCTTGATTATTTTAAGATTCATTTTCAGTTCCTCCTAATTTTTTTAAAATATATATTACATCTCCTAATTTAGCTAAATAGGAATTTTCATTTTCTTTTAGATTTTGATTATTATTTTCTATTCTTATAAGTTTATATTTTTCACTTATCCAAATAGTTATAATCATTTCATCAATTTTATGTTCAATCTTCTGCTTAATTTTCAAAAATCCCAATAACTCATTAAATGTGTTATTTCTTTTTATTTCTTTATTATCACACATTTCAGTCCATTTTTTATAACCCGTTTTTTCTTTATTTTTTCTTGTGTCCCTATAAAAGAAATAAAGTTCTCCATTTTTTTCTTTAAAATAAAACTGTTTCATTTTTTCTCCTTTCTTTAGTTACATATAATATTTATATACTCTCTATACACTGTATATAGTCCTAATAAACTAATTTATTTATAACATCTCTTAATTCTTCTATACTCCAATGAGTATAAATCCCGTCCGTAATGTCTTTTACCTTATGTCCGACAATATTTTTTACTTTTGAAGCTGGTACATCTTTTATTCTTCTCATTTTGGTTATAAAAGTATGACGTATTGAATGTAAGTTTCCTTCAACATCGTATTCCTTTAAAATATTATTGAAACGATTTTTTAAAGTGCCATAGTCATCTTCAAAAAACATTTTTCTTTTTTCACTCATATATTTTTTTACAATGGGCAGAACTAAATTATGAATAGGTATCCGTCTATTTATTCCCGCTTCTGTTTTTGAACCTGTTATTAAATACTTTTCTTTTAAATTTATATTTTCATTTTCTATTCTAAATAAATCAACACTTCTCATTCCGGTATAAAAAAGCAGTAAAACCATTGCAACATATATATTGTTTGTACACTCATAATTTTCCCATAACATTCTTACAAACTCATCTTTAAATATTACTCTATCAACTGTTCTTATTATCTGGTCGGAAGATTCTAAATATAAAGAAATATTTTCCTTCACTATACGTTGCTTCATTGCTTCCACATAAATTGATTTTAAAACTGTTAAAGCTGTTCTTCCTTTGTTTTTAGGATAATTGTTCAATCTATTCTGATAATCACTATAATCTAAAGATATAAATGAATCTTCCAAGATTTCCTCAAAAATTACGGTGAAATCTCTACAATATCTATTGAATGTTTCTTCTGTTTTAATACTTTTGGCATGTTTTGATATTTTCCATTTATTAAATAGATCAACTAATTTCAATTCAGAATACTCTATATTCAAATTTCTGGAATTATATTCACGCAACATCTCCTGTGCTTCTTTCTGTGTTCTGTAGCTTCCGATAATAGGTCTTTTATATTTCCCATTTATCAAACGGGCAGGTTCTCTTACAATCCAAGGCTTTCTAGATTTTTCTTTTCGTTTGTAAACACTCCCTGTTCCATTAGCATTCCTCATTATTTTTCCTTTCACTTTATTTAAATATTATGAGCTTTTTCTTTGTATTCATTAATGTACTCTATCGTTTTTAACGGATCAAAATGATAAGAATTTCTGCCCGATTTTCCCTTTATAACTGTCACAAAGTTGAATGTCCCTGATATAGCTAATTCTTTAAACTTGAAATAGGTCAAACCCAATTCGTTAGACACTTTTTTCACTGTAAATCCGTGCTTTCTCATTATCTTCCTCCCTATTTACTATCTTTATAATTTTTTTATTTTATGCTATAATTTTTTTAAACACTACTTGAGCATTCAAATATATACCTAAAACTTAAAATTTTAAAATATCATCTTTTTTAATATCTTAGTCTTTTAATATTTATATTAAGATATTCTTTTGTTATATATTATTTATTCTTATTATATTATTCTTATTAGGGTCAAATTTTTTTACCAGTCTAGTCAAATTTCTTTACCGGTCAAATTTTTTTACCAGTTAAATTTCTTTACCGGTTAAAATTTTTAAATGATATTAGCTAAATAATAAATATTAGATTCTCCCGACTCCTTTACTGCCTCAAGTAATTCATTTTCTATTAATTTTTTGAAAGCAGATATTATAGTCGGTTTACTTACTTTCATTTTTTTAGCCATTTTCTTCTGACTTGCATAAAAATAAATTTCATCATTACTATTTATCCAATTATTTTTTAATGATAATCTCCAATTTTCAAAGCAAAGCATATATAATTCTCTATCAACAGGTCTTAAATTAAATTCATATATCTTTTTTGGCATTTTATAAAATTCATTTTTCTCTAAGTCATCTAATTTTATTCTTTTCATTTCTCACCTTACCCCTCAACATTTTGCAACTTTTTAAGTTGTTCTAAGATTAAAAAAAATCACAATTTCTTCATTAGATAAATTATAAACATCTGAAATTTTTCTTATTTCATTTGCTTTAAATTGAAATTTAGCATTCAATTTTTTTGATAAAGTATCTTTATTTATTTGAGTTTTTTTTGATAGTGATGTAATATTATCATCATTTTCATACATTTTTAAAAATAATTTCTTATACATATTTTTCCTCCAAACTTATTAAGTTATTAATATTATAACACTTTTTTGCAACTTGTCAAGTTATTTTTGTCTTATACAACGTTTTTTTTTCTTTTTTTATGATAAAATGAGAAAAGGAGAAAAATATGGATAAGCATATAGGACTAAAAATTTTAAGATTAAGAGAAAATAAAAAATTAAGTCAACAACAATTGGCAAAAAAATTATCAGTAAAACCACAAACAATATATAAATATGAAAACGGAATTATAAAAAATATAAAATATGAAACTATTGAAAAATTAGCTAAAATTTTCAATGTTTCTCCGCAATATCTTTTAGGACTGGATGATGAAGAAAATATTGTTCCTACAAAAGAGGAATTGGAAAGAGGAAGTATGCTTTTTTATCAAAATAAAAAAATTTCTGATGAAGATAAAGACGAGCTATTTAAAAAAATTCAGGAATATTATTTTAAAGAGCGATTAAAAAAATAAAGTTAAAATTAACTAATATTAGTAAAGGGATTCAAATTTGAAAGATTCACATATAAAAAATACTGTTAAAAATGTTATAGAAGCTGTACAAACAAAAAATATATACAAGTTATGTGACTACTTCAAAATTTCTATTCTACCATGTGATTTTAAAAGTCAAAAAGGATTAATAAGTTTTTTCAATAAAAAATTTTATTGGAATCAGTAAAAATCTTTCTTCAGATATCAAAAAAGAAGTTTTAATACATGAATTTGCTCACTTTATACTCCATAAGGAAATATTAAAAAACAATAGGAGTTTCAAAAAATCACATGAAAAAGAAGCGGAATTATTTGTAAAATATTTTATAAAATATAAATTTAAAAAATAATAGGGGAATTTATTATTATGGAAGAAAAAAGAGAATTTATTGATCATAAAGATCCCAATGTCTTTTATGTAGCTAAAAATTATTCTATCATATTGGAGGGAATCACCGCGGATATTAAAATTTCTAAGGGGATGTGTTCATTTATTAAAGAAAAATTATCAGGAAAATCGAATTTTATATCTTCTTTTAAAGCAATTGTGCCGTACATAGATTTAGAATATATTAATAAAACTTTTAATTTATCTTCTTCTGAAAAGCTATTTATAATATCTTCAAAAGAAATTTATGAAAATAATGATGAAGTTAAAATTAGAAGAAATAAAAATAGAAAATATTTAGAAAGCAAAATAAAATACACCTCTGTTTTTGATATCAATGGGAAAAAAAAGTTAAGTAAAGAATTTACAGATAAAACTCTTAATTTAATTACTTTTAAATATAATTCAAAAGCAAAAGATATAGTGAGGAATGAAAAAAATTTTTTTAATATACACTCAAAAATTTTTTTGATAAACAATGAATTTGCCTTTATAGGTTCCGCTAATCTAACTTCAAATGCTTTGACAAATAATTATGAAACTTTGTTTTTTATTGATAAAAATAAAAGCAGTGAAAATAAAATTTTTATAGATAAGTTAATTGAATTCTTTAATAACATTCAAAATGAAAAAAATATTGAAACAGAAGAAATATTCTTTAATGATCAGAACATACAAGAAAATAATAATATAGAAAACGATATTAAAAATTTATCATTTATAAAAAAGTTAAAATTATTATTTAGTAAATAAAAATCCGAATTTTATTCGGTTTTTTTATTTACTATCTTATATATTCGGACTTTTAAATTATACTGTAACCATTAAGTTGTCAATATGTTGTCAGTATGTTGCCAAATAAATTTAAATAATAACAAATTTAAGTAAATTATAACAAATTATAGCTATCTTCAAAATATCATAAATAAAATAAAAATGTGCAATTCAGTATAAATACTGTCTTGCACTATATATCCATTTTTTAGTTATATTAGTGGAGGCGACAACCAGATTCGAACTGGTGTACAAGGTTTTGCAGACCTCTGCCTAAGCCCCTCGACCATGTCGCCATTAACTTGTTCAGTATATCACTAATATTTTTTTTTGTCAAATTTTTTTATCGTTCATACTCATCTTTTCACATATTTATTTCTTTTAGACAATACACAATTCATTAATTAACAAAAAGTTTTTAGCTCTATATTAAATATTAAATGAATTTAACTAATAAACACAATGTAACAAAAACAACTGATAGTCAAATTAATTTTTTATAATTAGTCCGATATAAGATATTTATAAATATAGAAATAATTAAAAACAATAATAATTGATTGGAAATTATTCATATTAAGTTTTTGATCCAAAATATATAAATGTTTCCTCAACAAAAAACTATTAAAAATATCATTTTTTAGCTTTCTGTTCCAATAAGTTCATCTACTAATTTTTCATTTGACTTAATACTTTTTTCCAGCAGCATTTTCATTGTATTGATCAACTCAATCTTTTCTTGTTATAACATCATCAATTTTTTCGACAATACTTTAAATCATATAATCTGATATTTTTTTAAAATTTTTATTCCTTTTTTAGAATACAAAAATTACAAACTCCAATTAAAAATATTAAATTTTTACTATTTTCATATAAATAAATAATACTTTTTAATTATTAATTTTTTAAAAAATATTTACATATTATTTTACTCCATATGTGTATATACCCAAACGATTATTATACAAGTACATAAATGGAATTATCCATTTTTTTGTAAATGGAAGCATTTTTTTCATTTTAACTGTAAAATTTATTAATCCTACCTGTTTTATTTTCGGATTTAATTTAACTAATTCACTTCCATCTTTTACTCCCCATTTAAATTGAGCATTCATTTTCTTTAATGTATCATGTTTTTTCTGCATTTTTAATGCTCCCAAAGAAAGTAAATCAAATTGGGCCTCAAATTTTTCAAAATTTTCTGTAAGTATTTCAAGAAATTTTTTCACTTCCTTTTCTTCGAAATACATTAATACTCCTTCTGAAATAATAAGTACTTCTTTTCCATCAATTCTTATATTTTCAATCCATGAAGGATCCAATGCCGATTTTGAAATATTTATTACTCTTTCATTTTCGTCAAAGAATAATCTTCTTTTTTGAATTACTTCAGGAAAATCTAAATTATACCATTGAATTTTCCCATTATCTATTCTTTCAAAACGTGTATCAAATCCACATCCTATATAAATAACAACACAATCAGGATTTTTCATAATAAAGCTTTGAGCCTTCTCATCCATTGTTTTTGCCCTTGCCAAAACTCCATAATAAGAAGTCCATCCGTCCTTAAATTTTGAAAAATCATAATCTATTTTTGACATTATCTCAGCAGATTTTTTATCTTTTAGAACGGATTTTTCTTTTTTAAAATCTTCACCTCTTATATATAGAGGTATAAGTAATGTTTCCATTACTCCTTCTAATTTAATTTTCATATTACCTCCATTCTTTTAAATCATTTAACCATAAAACGATTTTAATGTCAATTTTTTTTATTACAGTGCTATAAATATTTTTTTCTTACTAAAATCTATATTCTTTAAGTATAAATTTATTAGATTAATTGTATCATTAATAATACATATTTTATTTATATTATTAATTGTGATATACTTCCAATACATAATATATTATCCTGTAATTTTTACAGTTATTAAATATAGATATTACAAATTGCAAACTATATTCTGTAATTAAGACAGTTTAAAAATAAATTTATAGAAGGAGAAAGAAAATATGAAAAAGTTATTGTTACTGATGTCATTACTTGTTGTATTTATCCTCAGCTGCGGCGGAAAAAAAGAAGCTGCTGAAAACGGAGAAAAGAAAACAGCTGAAAGTGATGTAATTAAAATAGGAGTTATCGGTCCGCTTACAGGAGAAGTGGCTCAGTACGGAGAAGCCACTATTAACGGTTTTAAATTAAAAGTTAAAGAAATAAATGAAGCGGGAGGAATAAACGGTAAGAAAATAGAACTTGTTATTTCCGACAGTAAAGGAGATTCAACCGAGGCTGTAAATATATTCAAAAAAATGGTTTCTCAAGATAAAATCAATCTTGTAGTAGGAGAAATTATCTCATCCGCTTCACTGGCAATTGCAGACTTGGCACAAAGTGCAAAAGTACCTATGATTACACCTACAGGAACAAACTTCGATATTACTAAAAGTAAAGATTATGTGTTCAGAACAACATTTACCGATCCTTATCAGGGAGTTGTAACTGCAAAATATGCACACTCAAAAGGAATTAAGTCCGTTGCCGTTTTGACAAACAGTTCAAATGACTATGCAGTGGGGTTGGCTACATCATTTAAAGAAGAAGCCGCTAAAAACAGTATAACTGTTATTGAAGAAAAATATACTAAAGACGACAAAGATTTCAAATCTATCCTGACTAAAATAAAAGGACAAAATCCTGAAGCTGTATTCATACCTGATTATTACAATACAATCGGACTTATACTTACTCAAGCTAATGAACTCGGACTGAAAACTCAATATTTAGGAGGAGACGGTTGGGACGGAATTCAGACTAACTTCGGTGCTGCTGCTGAAGGTGCAATATTCGCGAGTCAGTTTGCTCCCGATGATACTGCAGAAGTTGTTCAGAAATTTATAGCTGCTTATAAAGCTGAATATAATGCAGAACCTATTGTTTTTGCAGCTTTAGGTTATGATACAGGTTCCATTCTGGAAGCTGCCTTAAAATCTGTAAAAGATTTATCACCTGCTTCAATCAGAGAAGCAATTGCAGGAACAAATGCTACTAATCTGATTACAGGAGACTTAAAATATGATGCTGAAAGAAACCCTGAAAAAAAAGTTACATTTATAGAAGTTAAAGATGGAAAACTGGTATTAAAGGAAAAACTGTAATTTTAGTTACATTTATAAATAAAATACTGCATGTAAGAAGGATATCCTGAAAATGAGGGTTATCAGCCCTCATACTCCATTTACCTTGCTTCTTCCGTTTCTACGGAAATGATTTACGATTAAGGTAATATGAAAGTAGAGTTTTCTATTTCAAGGATATCCTCTTTAAATTTAATCACAAGGAGTTTCAAAATGTTTAAAAATTTTATTGAACAGACTATTAACGGTCTTCAGACAGGAAGTATATATGCTTTGATAGCATTAGGATATACTATGGTCTACGGAATAGTCAAACTTATAAATTTTGCCCATGGAGATATATTAATGGTAGGAGCTTATACGGTATTCATAGCTGTTTCCAACAGCATTCCATTTCCTGTAGCTCTTATTCTGGCAATTGTTTTCTGTTCTGTTCTCGGAGTTGTTATAGACTGGTTTGCATACAGGCCTCTTAGAAACGCTCCCAGAATATCGGCACTGATAACGGCTATCGGAATAAGTTTTCTTCTTGAAAGTGCCGCACTTATAATTTTTGGTGCAACTCCTAAAATTATTGACAGTAAGTCCATTCCGGCTTTTTTGTCACCGAATATTAAAATAAATTTAGGAATTGTAAATATCAGTATGCTTACTATCTTTGTCATATTTATTACTATAGTATGTATGTATATTCTGAACCTGTTTATAAAAAAGACAAAATTGGGAAAAGCTACAAGAGCGGTTTCTCAAGATACCGGAGCTGCAAAATTGATGGGAATAAATGTAAATCTTACTATTGCTATTACATTTGCAATAGGTTCAGGACTGGGAGCATTGGGCGGAGTCCTTTATGCTATTATGTATCCAACTGTAGAGCCTTATATGGGAATGCTTCCCGGACTTAAGGCATTTATTGCAGCTGTATTCGGAGGGATAGGAAGTATCCCCGGAGCAATGATTGGAGGATATGTTCTAGGAATTATCGAATCATATACAAAAGGATATATTTCTTCCACATGGGCAAATCCCATAGTTTTCGGTGTATTGATTTTAATATTAATATTTAAGCCGAACGGATTATTCGGTAAAAACCTGAAAGAAAAAGTTTAATTAGGAGGAAAAATGCAAAAAACTAAACAAAATACCGAAAATAAATGGGGAAACCTGAATTATTTCAACAAACTCAATATTAAAAATTATTCTTTAACATTTTTATTTTTAATAGCTCTATATTTTGTCTTATATTTAAGTATCGACAAAGGCAATCCGTTTGATTACAAAAGCGGAATATATACAAGCGTACTTATTTCCATAATATTTGCAGTCAGTCTGAACATCGCAGTAGGACTTATGGGACAACTCAGTTTAGGGCATGCAGGATTTATAGCAATAGGCGGATATACTGCCGCTTTTATTTCAAAATTACTCGTTCCTTATAATCTTCCTCCTTTTATTCAGTTGATTGTTGTTACTCTTGCAGGAGGAATACTGGCAGGAATATTCGGCTTTTTTGTAGGAGGAAGTACATTACGTCTGAGAGGAGATTATCTTGCAATTATCACTCTCGCTTTCGGAGAAATCATTAAATATGTTATTCAAAATATGAATTTTCTCGGAGGTGCTACAGGACTTAAAAGTATTCCGAGTATTCTCGATTTTTCAAGTGTCTATTTCATTGCGGTAATTTCGGTTGTAATTATGTCAATGATAATGACTTCGAGAAAAGGAAGGCAAATTCTTTCAATAAGAGAAAATGAGATAGCTGCTGAAAATATAGGCATAGATATAAATCATGTAAAACTTTACGGATTTGCTCTTTCAGCGTTTTTTGCAGGAGTTGGAGGTTCATTATTTGCACATAATGTCGGAATACTGACCCCTGACAAATTCGGATTTGTATTTTCTATTGAAATACTTGTTATGATTGTCTTCGGAGGATTGGGAAGTATTACAGGAGCCGTACTGTCAGCAGTTCTTCTGACAGTACTTAATGAGCAGCTGAGAGAAGTTTCTCAGTACAGATATCTTGTTTATGCAATAATACTTATAATACTGATGATTTTCAGACCTGACGGTGTTTTCGGCAAAAAAGAACTTACTATACCAAGATTTATAAATAAATATAAAAGAATAAGAAACAATTTAAACAAAAAAAACAATAACTAATAAATAGGAGTAATAAATATGTCATTGTTAAAAACGACGAATTTGGGAATATCTTTTGGGGGACTTAGAGCTGTAGATAATGTAAATATCGAAATAAACAACAAAGAACTTGTTGGATTAATCGGTTCTAACGGTGCAGGAAAAACTACAATTTTCAACTTGCTTACAGGAGTTTATAAGCCTACTGACGGAAATATATCCTTGAATAATGTAAATATAAATAAAAAAACCACTCCGCAGATAGTTGCTTTGGGCGTTGCAAGGACATTTCAGAATATAAGACTTTTCAAAAATCTGTCCGTTCTGGATAATGTAAAACTTGCTTTAAACAGCAGTATGACTTACTCAACTTTATCCGCTATTTTCAGATTACCTAAATATTGGAAAGAAGAAAGGAAAGTTACTGATAAAGCCCTTGATTTACTTGATATATTTGAAATGGCAGAAATGGCAGACATAACTGCAGGAAATCTGTCTTACGGACAACAGCGTAAACTTGAAATTGCCAGAGCACTCGCCACTTCGCCTAAGCTTCTTCTATTAGACGAACCTGCTGCCGGAATGAATCCTAACGAAACAAAAGAACTGATGAATACTATAAGTTTTATAAGGGAAAAATTTAAAATTTCCATACTGCTCATAGAACATGATATGGAGCTTGTAATGGGAATTTGTGAAAGGCTTTATGTCCTTAATTTCGGAAAAATAATAGCAGAGGGACTACCTGAAGAAATTCAAAACAATAAAGAAGTTATTACCGCTTATTTAGGGGAATAACAAAAAAGCAGATTACAGGAGGATTTTGTGGATATTTTAAAAGTAAATGATTTAAATGTATATTACGGGGGTATTCATGCAATAAAAAATATTTCATTTAATATAAAAAAGGGGGAAATTGTTTCCCTTATAGGTGCAAACGGAGCGGGTAAAACTTCTACATTGCACGCAGTTTCAGGATTAATTCCTATAAAATCCGGAGAAATTTCCTTAAACGGTATAAATGTGACAAACATTGAAGCTCATAAACTTGTAAAACAGGGAATGGCACATGTACCTGAGGGAAGACGGATTTTTACAGAACTGACCGTTATGGAAAATCTTGAAATGGGTGCATATATAATTAACGATAAAAACAGTGTAAAAAAAGATATGGAAAACCAGTTCAAGCTTTTTCCAAGACTTTCAGAAAGAAAAAAACAGCTCGCGGGAACAATGAGCGGTGGAGAGCAACAGATGCTTGCCATGGCAAGAGCATTAATGTCAAGACCTTCTTTACTCTTACTTGACGAACCTTCAATGGGACTTGCCCCTCTTCTTGTTCAAGAAATTTTTAAAATTATAGAAAAAATAAATAAAGAACACGGAGTTACAATTTTACTTGTAGAACAAAATGCAAATATGGCACTTTCCATTGCGAACAGAGGATATGTTCTTGAAACCGGGCAGATTATACTTGAAGGAACAGGGAAAGAACTTATAACTAATCCTGAAATTAAAAAGGCATATCTGGGAGGATAAAATTTATCATAAAATTTTAAATATTAAAGATTATTTAAAATAATAGAAGAATTTTGATTTTTAACAATTTTTCAAAAAAATATAAATTATGTTAAACTGAAAAGCGGTAAACTGAGTGAAATCAATTTTTTGTTTTTTAAACATAACAAATGTTTTTGAAGTTAAAAATTCTATAGTTAATAAAAAAAGTATGAAAACAACAACCTTTCATACTTTTTTATTATTTAAAACTTATAACCGCTGCAGCTCGCCCTGACTTCTTTCTCTCCCTTCTATAAGAATGAAACTTTTCATTCCATGTATCTTCATCTGAAATAATCAAATTTTTCTCATTGATTCCAAGCCTAAGTGCTGTAATTTTATTAAAAATTATATTACTGAAATGATATTTACCCGTTTTTTCATTGAATTTAAAAGACTTTAATACTAATTCACTGTCCTTACCGAATTTTTGAATAAAGTTATCATATAAATCCTGACCTACTTCATAGTTTTCCTGTTGTATCCCTATTCCCAAAGCCATCAGTACATTTTTATAATCTGTTTTATATGTTTTCTTCATTATCTCCAGTCCATTTTTCATTATTTCCTTATGAGTTCCCGGCCAACCTGAATGCCAAACACCTATAACTTCATTTTTTTTGTCATAAACAAAAATGGGTAAACAGTCTGCATAAAAGGTAAAAAGTGCTACATCTTTCCTCTTAGTCACAAAACCGTCAATTTCTTTAAATGTAAAATTAAAAGTATCTTCATTTATTACTTCAACATTATTCGTGTGTGTCTGAAAAGACATGACGGTTATTTTACTTTCGATATTCATCTCTGATAATAACTTGTTCCTATTTTTCTTTTGTATTCCTTTTTCTTGTCCTTCCATGTTACAATAATCAGACATATTTCCTGCACTTTTTTTTGAATATACCGCTTTTATACCATATTTTTCAAATTCCTCAATATAAAAGTAATTTTCTTTTTCTTTAAACATATTAAGCTTCTCTCTTTCCTATGTACTCAGTCAATTCCATAAGTAAATTATTATTTTCAAAGTCTTTTAATATTTTTTTAGCCTCTGAAATATGTTCGTTCAGTATTTCTTTTGATTTTTTAAGTCCAAATAAACTTGGATATGTAGTTTTCTCAAGTTTTTCATCACTCGGCTTTTTTCCTATTTTTTCAAAAGTTCCTTCAATATCTAAAATGTCGTCCTTTATTTGAAATGCGGTTCCTATAAGCCGGGAATACTTAATCAACTTTTCTTTTCTGATCTGATTGACATTTAAAATTATAAGAGGAAGTTCTATTGCTGCGGTAATTAGTTTTCCTGTTTTATTTTCATGAATATACTTAAGAGTATCATAAGACACTTTTATATGTTCAGATTTTATGTCTACAAATTGTCCCCCTGCCATCCCAAAAAAACCGGCATACTCAGAAAGCTTCGACATTACATTGACTTTATTTTTATCATTTATATAATCCGAAGTCGCTATAATATTGAAAGCCTCTGTAAGCAAAATATCTCCGACAAGTATTGCTGTCGCTTCATCATATTTTGTGTGTACTGTCAGTTTTCCTCTTCTATATATGTCGTTATCCATAGCAGGTAAATCATCATGTACTAAAGAGTAGCAATGTATAAATTCCAATGCTGTAGCTACATCCTTTATATTATCATAGCTTCTCTGAAATAAATCACACATCATGTACATCAATATAGGTCTTAATCTTTTTCCTCCATTCATTACGGCATAATACATAACTTCGGATAATGTTTTGGGGTGTAAGTACTTTCTTAAATTTTTTTGTAATTCTTTTTCAATAAGTTCTTTTTTTTGAGATAAATATTCTTTTAACATTTACTCTACCTCTTCCGTTTCAAGTTTTCCATTTTTTTCAAGAACCTTCAGTACTTTCCCTTCTCCAATTTCAAGTAGTTTTTCTGACTCTTTTATTAATTTTATAGCTTTTTCATACTCAGCAATAGAATCATCAAGGGATAATTCTTCACTTTCAAGTTTTTCAAGAATTTTGTCAATTTCTTCAATATTTTCTTCATATGTTTGCTTTTTACTTGCCATAGTTATAACCTCCTAATTTGGATTTTTATAATTCAATTTCTTCATACCTGTAAAAAGATATCATTTTCTTATTATAGTCCCTCTCATCATATTTTATAAAATTTCCTATTTTATTTTGAGTTTTTTCATATATGCTGTGTTCCGAAATAATAATCCCGTCTTTATTCAAAATGTTATTATCCGATATTTTTTTTATCGTTTCACTACTTATATTCTCTTTATACGGAGGATCAAGAAAAATTATATCAAAGTTTTCATTTTTTCTTCCAAGAATTTCTACTGCACGGAAAACATCATTTTTATATGCTCTACATTTATTATCAAGTCTCAAATTATTTACATTATTTATAATAATTTTAAGAGCTTCCTTATCCTGCTCAACCATAACAGCCCTGTCTGCTCCTCTACTGAGAGCTTCTATTGCCATATTTCCCGTTCCCGAATATAAATCAAGAAACTTTGAATTATGAACTTTTTCTCCTATTATACTGAAAATTGCTTCCTTTATTCTTTCAAGAGTCGGTCTTGTATCTCTTCCTTCTCTCGATTTTATTTTCCTGTTTTTCAATGTTCCGGCAGTTATTCTCATTTCATACCTCTTGATTATTTAAAATTTATCGTTAATTTCCCATCTAAATTTATATTTCCGATTAATAATTCATAATGTTCCCTTTGGGAATTTTTCGTTACATTTTTAAAAATATAATTTTTATAAGTTACAGTATCTATTTTTATGGTCGATTTATTGTATATATTTACATAAAATATTTCAGCTTTATTTTTATCTAAAAAATTATCTACAAGTTCAAAACTGAAATTAATTTTCTTATTTTTTTGAAAATCTGTATTTATAAGATTGTAGTAAACTCCTAGTCTACCTGTTTTCTTGGGTTCTACTGTTTTAGATACAGCAAACCATTCACGCTGTATATTGTCAGAACTTTGATTATCATATATATTTTCGGAAAAATTTATAACTGCTCTTAAATTTTCCGATTTTTTAAAATCTGAAAAAAACTTTATCTTTTCAATATATTTTCCTATTTTTTTATTTACCGTATTCTGATCAAGCCAAAACATAAATGTCGATTTCACGTTAAAATCTCCGATATTTTCAAATGTATAAAGACTCTCAACTTTTACTTTTCCGTCTTTTTCAATTGTAATATTCAAATCTTCCCTTTTTATTATTAAGGGTTCCGACCTTACAATTTTTATATTTCCAACTGCTAAAAACTGGGGTTCAATAATATTATTAGAAAATGAAACCGTATTAAAAATCGAAAATACTATTATTAAAACTGTTATTTTAAAAATTTTCATTGACATATAAACTCCCGATTATTCAGATTTAATATATAAACATAGAATCTCCAAAGCTGTAAAATCTATATTTTTCTTTGACGGCTTCTTTATAAGCCTTAAAAATAAAATCTTTTCCTCCAAATGCTGATACGAGCATAATTAAAGTTGATTTGGGCAAGTGGAAATTAGTAATTATTCCATCTATTATTTTAAATTTATAATCTCCATAAATGAATATATCTGTTTCTCCCTCGCTATTAACAAGATTGCCTTTTTCATCTACAGACGATTCCAGTGTTCTGACAGATGTCGTCCCTACTGCAATTATCCGTTGTCCCCTTTTTTTAGCTTCATTTATAATTTCAGCGGTTTTTTCAGGAATCCTATATTTTTCACTGTGCATTTTATGTTCATTTATATTTTCGGTTTGTACAGGTCTGAATGTTCCGAGACCCACATCAAGGAATACTTCAGTCACTGTTACCCCTTTTTCTTTTATCTGTTCAAGAAGCTCTTCGGTAAAATGAAGTCCTGCTGTAGGAGCAGCTACGGATTCTCCTTCCTTTGCATATACAGTCTGATATCTGTCTTTGTCCTTAAGCTTTTCAGTAATATAAGGAGGTAAAGGCATTTCTCCTAATTTGTCGAGAATTTCCTCAAAATTTCCGTCATAACTGAATTTTAAAACTCTATTTCCATCTTCTTTTATTTCAATCAACTCAGCTTCCAAAAGATTGTCAGAAAATATAATTTTCTGACCTATTTTCAAACGTTTGGCAGGTTTTAAAAGAACTTCCCATGTGTTCAAATCATATCTTTTTAAAAGAAAGCATTCTAACACGGTCCCTGTATTTTTTTTCCCATACAGTCTTGCCGGAATTACTTTTGTCCTGTTTATAACAAGTATGTCGTCTTTTTTCAGGTAGTCGATAATATTATAAAATTTTTTATGCTCTATTTTTTGTTTTTTCCTGTTCAAAACAAGTAATTTTGAATGATCTCTCGGATTAACAGCACTTTGTGCGATTAATTCTTCCGGTAAATCAAAATCAAATTCTGCAATATTCATTTTTTCTTTTTCCTTTTTAATTAATCTATTTTTTCTGTGAGGAGATATTCTCATATTATCCAAATTTTTTTGAAAAAATTTTGGCAAAAAATTTCAACTCAAATTATTTTATATTTAAAAAATATTCCATCACTAAAAAATTACAAATTTTCTCCATTCAGATAGTTATTTTTCTTTAGGTTTATTCCCGTATTTTTTCTTAAGTAATTTGAATGTCGATGTTTAAATTGTATTTCAATTTTATACTCTCCATTATTATAATTCAACTATATTTTAAAGTCTTTTATTTTTTAATTTTTATTAATATTAAAATTTTACTGTGTAAAAAATTCAATAAGCGAACATTATAGAAGCACTTTTTTTAAATTGAACAGATATTTTTGAACTCAAATAAAATTTACGTTGAATTGTTTTTGGATCCAACCTTTTTTACAAAAAAGTTGAGGTCACGTTTTTCAAAAAAGCATAGAAAAAACCAGAAACTAATTCACTTGAAAAGTCTTGTAAGTATCTACACGCTTAAACCATCCTGCCAGCCATTTTCTGTCTTTTCTGGAGTTATTTGCCCTTTTTTCCAATACATGTTTAGCCGAATTGCTGAATTCAACTAAAGCACTTCTTCCTACTTCAGAACCTTTCATATTTTCAAGAACCTGTCTGAGTCCCCAACCTGTGTTCCCATATCTTCCTCCTGAAATTCCTTCTCCTTTAAAATTTACATAATCTATTAAGGCATAAAGTCCGTTAGGGGAGTTTGCTACTCTATAAAACTGCATTCTGACATTATCCCTGTCATTAGTTGCATTTAAAATTTTTTCCAGAGAATCCTCAAGCCTTTCAAATATAAATAATATTTGGATATCTCTTGTTCTATTAAAGAAACTTATCAGCTCCCATACATCTTTATCTCCGTTTTCTCTTTTCCTTAAAAGTTCAGCTCTGTTTTGCCATGGAGAACCTTTATTTTCCTCAATAATTCTTGGTAATTTTATACCCTTTGCTCTATAAAAGGAAACCATTTGAGGAAAGCTTTCTCCCCCTGCTCTTCCTTTCTTATACCATATGAAATGACCTATTCCAAGCGAAGGAAAATTTTCTCCTGCATTCCAATGAACCAAATTCTCTATTGCTCCCCCTGTTTCATTCTGAAATATTTTCTCTCCAACTCTCATCAGCTCGCTTTTACTTATATTCAGTATGGGCTTTTCGGTTATCCTCCTATTTGAAGGTTTTGTTATATTTTCATTTTTCCCCCTCATACTCATTAAATCATATTCACTGTTATTATAATAATCATTTATAAGTTTTTCCAAGTCACCTGATACTCCTAATGCTGTATACGATAAACTTAAAATCGCAATAAATAAAAATAATTTTCTTACATTATTTCTTCCGATATTAATTTTATTTTTCTGCACAAATAAACCTCCTGTATGTTGTTAAAATACAAATAAAACTGTCTTATTACAAATTAATCTTTTTTTCCGATATCCGGTTTTAACCTTTAACAGTTTTAACTATATTAGAAGTAACGGAAAAATATTCTTATTTTCAAAAGTAATTTATATTTTTTTCCCTGTTACCACTCTTTCTATATTTTGCATGTCTTTTATTATATTTACATTTTTATAACCTGATTTTTCCATTATTTTTTTAACAATTTCAGCTTGTCTGTATCCTGTTTCAAATAAAAGGTATCCCTCATTTTCAAGATATTCCATAGCTTTTTCACTTATTTCGTTATAAAAATAAAGTCCCTCATTTGAGGCAAATAATGCTTCATCAGGTTCATGAATAAGCGTATCCCCAGACATAACATTTGTTTCCATATGTGATATATAAGGCGGATTTGATATTATCATATTGAAATTCTTATATTCTATATTTTTAAATAAATCCGACTTTAAAAACTTTATATTTGCCGCATTAAGCATCATTTTATTCTTTTCAGCTATTTTCAATGCCTTGTCTGAAATATCAGTTCCCATAACTTTTGAACCGCTTATTTCCAATGCAAGAGTTATCCCGATAACTCCACTTCCTGTTCCTATATCAAGTATTTTAGGATTATTCTGTCTTTGGTTTTCCTTCAATATTCTTACTGCTTCTTCGACAAGTATTTCCGTATCCGACCTCGGGATTAAAACTCCTTTGTCCACATAAAATTTTCTTCCGTAAAATTCCTGCTCGTTTAATAAATACTGGACAGGAAATTTTTCTTTCCCGACTTTTTGAATAAAATTACGTATTTTATCCATTTTTTCAAAGTCAGGAATATCATTATATTTTGTAAAAAGCATCATTCTGTCAATACTCAAAATGTGTGAAAATATAATTTCTGCTTTAAGTTTCGCTTCTTCTATATTATTTTTTTCTAAATATGAAACACTTTTGTCAATTAAAGTTTTTAAATTTTCTTTTTTATCTTTTTCAGCGATATTGTTTTTTTCAAAAACAATATCATCAGTTACTTCATAATTCAATATTTTTTCATTTAATATCCTCTTTATTTTCTCTATTTCAATATCCGACAGTTTTCTTTCAAAATTAGCATAAAGCATTATTCTGTCCATTCCCAAGCTTTGAGAAAAAACGGTTTCTGCCATAATTCTTGGATTTTTCACATTTTTCTTTTCCAGATAATTAACCGATTTATTTAATATATCGAGCAAATTATTCATTATCACCAACAGCTTTCAGCAGTTCCGCCTGTTCATAAGCAATCAAAGCATCTATCATTTCATTTAAATCTCCGTCCAATATTCCATCCAATTTATGTAATGTAAGTTTTATCCTATGATCGGTCACTCTTCCCTGAGGAAAATTATATGTTCTTATTTTTTCTGAACGATCTCCACTTCCTACTTGGGATCTTCTTTCACTTTCAACTTCTTTTCTCTGCTTTTCATATTCTATTTCATATAATTTTGATGCAAGAACTTTCATTGCAGCTTCCCTATTTTTTATCTGAGATCTTCCATCTTGAGAAGTTACTACTATTCCTGTAGGCAGGTGAGTTATTCTTACTGCTGAATCTGTCGTATTTACGTGCTGACCTCCCGCACCGCTTGACCTGTATGTGTCTATTTTCAGGTCACTTTGGTTTATTTCCACTTGACTTACGTCTTCGATTTCAGGCAGTACGGCTACTGTTATAGTAGATGTATGTATTCTCCCAGAAGCTTCTGTCGTCGGAACTCTTTGAACCCTGTGAACTCCACTTTCAAATTTCAGTTTAGAATAAGCTCCATTTCCTTTTATAAGAAATGTCACTTCTTTCAGTCCCCCCACGCCTATTTCGCTTTTATCTATTATTTCTATTTTCCATCTGTTTCTTTCTGCGTATCTTGTAAACATTCTGAATGCGTCAGCTGCAAAAAGAGCGGCTTCATCTCCTCCTGCACCTGCTCTTATTTCCATAATAACATTTTTGTCATCGTTAGGATCTTTAGGAAGCAGAAGGATTTTAAGTTCTTCTTCCAAAGTAGGAATTTCTTCTTCTATTGTATGAATTTCCTCAAGCATCATTTCTTTCATTTCAGAATCTTTTTCAGATTTCAAATCTTCCTTCAAACTTTCCATTTCTTCTTTTTTTGATTTATAATATGTATACTTTTTTACAACTTCGTCAATACTGTTTAAAGCCTTGTTATACTCCATTATCTTTTTAGGATCGGATATAACTTCAGGATCCATAAGTAATTTTGTTAATTCTTCATGTTTTAAAACAACATCATCCAATTTTTGAAACATATGTAATTTCAACTCCTATTTTATTGAATTTTTCTAATTATTGTAACATATTTTTATCTGTTTTTCAAATTTATTCAATATAGAAACTCCTTCTGTATATTCCCTAATTTTCTTAAAATTCATACTTTTAAAAAAACACGATTAATGATATAATTTCACATAAAAATTACTTTAAATTTATGAAAGTGAGATAAAAATGAATATTGACAATATTCTAAAAGAAATTTTCGGTTTCAGGTTTTCTGAAAGACGGAATAATATCGATGATTTAAAACTTGTATATAATTTACTTGGAAATCCATGTGAAAACAGCAAAATTATACACATTGCCGGAACAAATGGAAAAGGTTCTACTGCAACTTTTATTGAAAGTATTCTACTCGAAGCGGATTTTAATGTATGTAAATTTACATCACCCCATATTTTAAAATATAATGAAAGAATTGTTTCAAATAAAATGATGATTTCCGATGATAAAATCATATATTTTTATAATGTGCTTTCAAATACTGTAAAGAATTTTAACAAAAATAACGATATTACTATTCGATTGAATTTTTTTGAAATAACTACATTTATAGCTTTGCTGTTTTTTGAATTACAAAATCCGGATTTTGTAATTCTGGAAGCAGGACTTGGGGGACGTCTTGACGCTACTAATATTGTAAATTCAGATATTGCAGTAATCACAAATATAACTTTCGATCATGTAGATATTCTTGGAAAGACTTTAAAACAAATCGCTTATGAGAAAACAGGAATTATAAAAAATGGAGAATTATGTATTTTCTCTCACGATCTTCCTGAATTGAAAGAAGAAGTGGATAAAAAAACAAAAAATTCCATAAATATTATTGATAAATACAAAGATCTCAATATTAATTTGGATAAGAAAAATTATAAAACCGTCACAGAATTTGAAAATAAAAAATTTATCTTACCTTTATTTGGAAAATTTCAGGCATATAATTTTTTACTTGCTTATGAAATTGCCAAAATTTATAATATTAGTGATGAAGTTATTCAAAAAGGACTTGATTGTGTTCATTGGTCTGGAAGATTTGAATTGTTTTCACTGAACCCTGTGATTATTCTGGATGTAGCACATAACGATGATTCCATAAAAAAGCTTCTTGAAAATATAAAAGAGCTTTATGGAAAAAACGAAGTAATTATAATTACTTCATTATTACAGACAAAAGACTTTATATCAATATTCTCACAACTTGAAAGCGTAACGGACAAAATTTTTATTACTTCATTAAAAGATGCGGTTTACGGACTTACATCATTAGAAATAAGAAAAAAAATGGAAATATTAAATATTCCTACAGATAATATTATCTTTGAAGACAGTATTTCCATCGCTTATAATGAAGCTCTCAAGCTTTTAAATGATAAAAATACAAATTATAAAGCAATTATAGTTTGTGGTTCTTTTTATGAAATTTTCAAATTTAAAAATCTAATTCATAAAAAGGAAAAATAATCCTGTTTCATTAATTATAACCTGTAAAAACTTGTGTATTGTAATATTATAATCATAAAAAATGAGAGCCCCTTTCAGCCCTCATACTTTTTATGTAGACTATCACAATGACAACTTTTTTCAATATAAATATTTATTGTTTTAATGTTTAAATTTTCTGACAATGCTTGAAGCCACAAAAATATATCAATAAGTAATCTAAAAATAACGGTTCATAATTTTTTGATAATTTATTATTTTCAATTTATAAATCATTTTGAAAATCCGGTACTATAAAAATTTTCTTAAAAATTTTTTATTTTAATTTTCGCCTATATAAAGTCTTTCAAATAATTTCGGACATATTTTTCTCATTGATTTCGGAACTTTTTCGCACCATGTAAATTTTAATTTAGGATAGTCAACATCTACGTATCCTATTTTATACTTATAATTGTCAAATTCATCAAGGTATTTTTCAAATACTTCTTCAAACATTTCTATTTTGTTTTTTTTACCGAAAGCATCTACCGCAATAAAGAAAAAATCTTCATTTTCATAAAAATCCTGAACAAATTTTTCATCAACGGAATTTTCTATATATTTTATGAGATTATCAGGATTTTTAACTACATCATTATAAATTCTTTCCCCTCGGGAAATGAGCCATAATCTGAAAAAGTCAAAACAATCCTCACCTGTATCTCCATTTACAAGATACGAAGCACACCAAAGTTTTTCATTATATGATTCCAGCATTATTTCATCTACTATTATTCCAAAGCTGAATATTTCTTCATTTGTTTTATCTGTAAGCATATCAGCCAAATAAGTCATTGCTTCAAAACCATCCTGATGTTTTTTTACTGCATCATCAATATACTTCCAAAAATCTTTCCTTGTCATTTTTAATTCCATATCATATTTTGACCTCCTTTCTTTTATCTTTTAGACATTTCCGTGCTATTTTTTATAATTATTAATATTTATAACAATGCTTTACCTCTCTCATCAGTATTTAAAATCTGATTTGAAAATGCTATGAATATTACTACCCATTTTTCTTTTTTTTTATCATAAAAGAATATGCCACCGTCAGAAAAAGGAGCATCATTTAGTCTGTATTTCCCCGTACTCCCCTGATTCATATGAATATCATGCATCCCTCTTTTATTTGAATACAAATTACCGAATACGAATATCTCAAAATTTTCACTGCCTATTGACTGAAATACATGTTTTTCAATTATTCCTGTCAAAAATACATTATCTCTGTCAAGACCTTTCATATGTATCATTTTTTCAAAAGGAAAAAGTTTCATTTTTACATAATCCAAATTTAAACCCTTATGGCATTCTGTTATCCCTTTTTTCTGTATAAGCAAATTTTTCAGAACTTTTCTGTTATATGTATAATTGTTATCATAGTAAACTTGAAGATTTGAAGAATAAAATTCATCTTTTATTTCAATTATGGTTCCTATATTGATTGATATGTCATATTGTTTTATTTTTTTATTTTTCTCATTAACTTCCGCTATTATATGATAATGGGCTTTTTTGTCGAAGTCATACCATTTATCAATTACTTTCCCTCTTAAAAGTACATATTTTTCCATTTGTCCTCCGGGTTCGGAAATATTTCAAATTTAAAATTTATATTTATTTTATTTTTTATTTAAAATTCTTTTTCTAATATAATTATATCATATAAAATTAAAAAAACAACAATTTATATAAAAAATCATAATAATATAATTATGGCATTTTGCTCTGAAAATTAAATTATTTATTTATAAATTTAAAAATATGTATTACTTTATATAATATAAAAAGAGATTATTTCAAAATTTTTCAAAAAATTCCACTAAAACCTCTTTTTTCAATTACTTTTATTCATCTATTAGTTTATCTAAATATATTTATTTTTTATTTTTTACTTTGTAGCCCATTTCATTAAGAAATTGTTTATTTTTTCTCCACTTTTTCTTTACTTTTACCCATAACTTCAAATTTACTTTTAATTCTATAAGTGCCTCTATTTCATGTCTTGCTTCTATTCCTATTTTTTTAAGCATCAATCCTTCTTTTCCTATTATTATGCCTTTCTGGCTTTCCCTTTCCACATATATATTAACGTCATATTTTCTTATATTCTTCTTTGTTTCTACATTTATTATTTCCACTGCTACACTGTGAGGAATTTCATCTTTTGTATTATGAAGTATTTTTTCCCTTACTGTTTCCACTACAATTTTATTTACAGGTAAATCCGTGTAATAATCTTCAGGATAAAACCAGACATCATTTGATAGGTATCCTTCCGCCACTTCAAAAATTTTATGTATGCCTATGGAATATTCAGCAGTTAAAGTTATTATATCTGAAAACTCTCCCAACTTCTCTTTTATTTCATCTATTTTTTCTTTAATCTGTTCATCATTCATTTTATCAATTTTATTTATAACGGCTATTACAGGGGAGGTACTTTCTCTTATATGCTCATTTACAAAAATATCTCCGGTGGATATTTCTTTTGTTCCGTCAAGCATAAATATTATTAAATCTGTATTATTTAAAGTTTCCAAAGCTATATCCGTCATATGTTCTCCTAACAGATGCTTCGGTTTATGTATTCCGGGAGTATCTACAAAAATATACTGATTTTCTCCTATATTTACAATTCCTTTTATTTGATCTCTTGTTGTTCCTGCCTTATCCGATACAATAGCTACTTTTTCTTTTACAAGTTTATTCATCAGTGTAGATTTTCCTACATTCGGTCTTCCTACTATTGATATAAATCCTGATTTCATATTTTCCTCCTGTTTTTTTCACTGTATTTAATTATATCACAGATAGAATTACTTTTATACAAAATTTTAACAATATCTCTCTTTTCCTAAAAAATCAAGAATATCCTTGTTTTTTGGATGTTTAAATTTAAACGCTTTTGGTAAGCGCTTAAATACAAATTATCTTTTATATATCGGTACTCTGATATTTAATCCAATATGAAAGGCATATTTTAAGAGAAAGGGCAGCATTTAAATATATCTATATGTTAATGTTTAATTCCCATAAATCAATTTACTTTGATATTATTAAAACTAATAATATTGGATTATATACTTTTCTTTCCTGATTGACGATGTTTTTTAAAAAGCATTTATACAGCTAAAAATAATTTTTCTATGATTATTATATATTATCAAATCAAAAAGTTTCTATCTCTTACAATATTGAAAAAATTCCTAAATATTTATTATTCCATATTTCTTCTTAAATTTAATAATATTAAACAGTTTATTTTTATATAACATTCAATTTCCTTGAAAAGTTCAAAGATATATAGTATAATTTAAAAATATGTTTACAAAAAGGGTGTGATAATTATAACTATAATTAAACTTGATATGATACAAGCCATAGGATTGGCGGTTATTCTCTTAACAATAGGAAAAAAATTAAGAAATAAAGTCTATTTCTTTGAAAAATACTGTATTCCATCTCCTGTTATAGGAGGTATGATTTTTTCATTGTTCTCTTTCGGAATGAAACAACTTAATATTGTAACTATTCAGTTTGATACTACCTTACAGATATTTTTTATGATAATGTTTTTTACAAGTGTCGGTTTTAACGCAAGTATTAAAGTTCTAAAAAAAGGAGGAAAAAAAGTTTTTATATTTCTAATTATTGCTGCAATATTATGTATTTCGCAAAATCTGGTTGCTGTCCTACTTTCAAAATTTGTAGGCCTGCATCCTCTTCTAGCTATGATGACAGGATCTACACCTATGACAGGAGGACATGGAACTTCAGCTGCAATTGCTCCTTCAATTGAAAAGCTTGGAATAAAAGGAGCTCAGACGGTTGCCATTGCCTCAGCTACCTACGGACTGCTTGTAGGTTCAATGTTAGGAGGTCCTATTGCAAATAGGCTTATAATGAAATACAAATTGCTTCCTGAATCTGAATTGTCGAAAAAATCTGAAAAAAAAGAAAATATAGATAAAAATATTGATGAAACTCTTATAAAAAAACTTCAACCGGTTCTTGATGGAGAAAAATTTTCCCGTGCTTTTTTCCAGATATTAATTGCAATGGGGATAGGTTCCTATCTATCCTTATTAATAAATCATTTGCTACCTAAAATGCACTTTCCTGTATATATAGGTCCTATGATCATTGCTGCCATAATAAGAAATATTTCAGATAATACGGATTTAATCAACTCTCCTATTAAAGAAATAAGCATTTTGGAAGATGTGGCACTAAATTTATTTTTAGCAATGGCATTAATGTCTTTAAAATTATGGGAACTCATAGATCTTGCGGGACCAATGTTGATTCTGTTACTTGCTCAAACAATCCTCATTTATCTCTACCTTAATTTTGTTACTTTCAAAGTAATGGGGTCCGATTACGATGCGGCAGTAATAGTTTCAGGTCATTGCGGTTTTGGTCTCGGAGCTACTCCTAACGGGATTTCCAATATGAAATCAGTCTGTGAGAAATATAAATATTCAAAAATAGCATTTTTT
The DNA here is from genome assembly GCF_003932895.1 of Leptotrichia sp. OH3620_COT-345. NCBI lineage: Bacteria > Fusobacteriati > Fusobacteriota > Fusobacteriia > Fusobacteriales > Leptotrichiaceae > Leptotrichia > Leptotrichia sp. OH3620_COT-345. Next base: position 76,587 of record NZ_RQYW01000003.1, read on the forward strand.
GTTATTCCTATTGTCGGTGCATTATTTATTGATTTTGTAAATGTAAGTATTATTACAACATTTATAAGCTTTTTTAAATAAAAAAATTTATATTCTTAACTCTATACAGTTATAACTTTAACTAGAATTATGATTAAAGACATTATAATGAAGTTAGTAATCTTTATATTCCAAATACTCTGAGTCTGTTATAAATTAACCATAACTTAAAATTAAAAATACGGCACTTAATTATGCCGTATTTTTTTATTTTTCATTATAACTTGTTTCACCGATTTCCTCACATATTTATTACTTTTACACTTATTAATAATTATTGAATATCACTTAATAAACTCTAAAGATACTTGAATTATATTTTATTATTTTATAAAATCGGAAAAAGTATGAACCTACAACTTTGAAAAATATGTATTTATTATTAAATATTGTTTTTAATTTATAATAATTATTCAACTATAGCTTCTACTATTTCATCAAGCGAAAATCCCGCAAAATATTCTTTTATATCAATATCCTTAAGTTTTCCTTTTATATCCTCTGTTGTATACTTCGTATCTATAAGTTTTTCTTCAATTTCAGTTAAATCCTTAACTCCAAAAAAATCACCGTAAAATTTTATATTTTTTATTTTAGAATTTACAACATTGGCAAAAATTTGAATTTTCCCATAAGGAAATCTCTTACCTCTTGTTATATTGTATTCGGGAGATTCTCCGTAAACCCAATCCCAACTACTATGTTTTTCCAGAGAATTTTTTTTAATTATGGCCAGTTCTTCCTCATTGAATTTATATTCTTTAATTTCAGGATAATGTTTTTTCATATATTCCATGAGTTTGTCTGCAAATTCTTTGATCGTAATTTTTTCTTTTAAATGAGGTAATATGTTTGTAACTCTGCTTCTAACTGATTTTACTCCCTTAGATTCTATTTTATCTTTTGAGACTTTCAGAGCTTCTCCAAGTACACTTAAATCAACATTGAAAAGTAAACACCCATGATGCATCACTCTTCCTTTTATATATGCCTGGGCATTACCGCAAAACTTCTGTCCATCTATTTCCAAATCATTTCTTCCGGTAAATTCAGCTTTTACGCCTAACTCTTTTAATGTTTCAATTACAGGTATAGAAAATTCCTTGAAGTTAAATTCTTCCCCTTTATTAGTATTGGAAATAATTGTATAGTTCAGATTATTTAAATCATGATACACGGCTCCGCCTCCGGAAATTCTCCTCACTACATGAATTCCATTCTTTTTTGTATATTCGGAATTTATTTCTTCAATAGTGTTCTGGTACTTTCCCACAACGATTGTAGGCTCATTTATCCAAAGTATAAAAATCTGATCATATTCTTTTAAATTTTTAAAGCAATATTCTTCCAATGCTATATTATAAGCGGGATTATTTGAATTATTAACAACATATATCATTATTTTCAGACCCTTTCATTATTATTTCTTTTTAGGCAAATGTACAGCTTCTCCCAGAGTATCGGCACATGCTTCAAACAATGCTTCTGAATATGTAGGATGTCCGTGTATTGTCTTTATTACTTCATCTACAGTAATTTCCATTGCCATTAAAGATGAAGCTTCGTTTATAATTTCAGCAGCACATTGACCTACAATGTGAACACCTAATATTTCTCCATATTTTTTATCCGCAATTACTTTGACAAATCCTGTAGTATCTCCTGAAGCCAACGCTCTTCCGTTTCCAACAAAAGCAAACTTACCTACATTTATGTCATATTTTTCTTTTGCCTGTTCTTCAGTCAATCCGACCATTCCTACTTCAGGAATTGTATAAATTGCTGACGGAGTTGTTTCAAGTTTTATTTCTCTGTGATTTCCAAGTATTGCATTTTCAGCTGCAACTTCTCCCATTCTAAATGCGGCATGAGCCAACATTTTTATTCCGTTTATATCTCCCGGAGCATATATTCCTTTTACACTTGTTTCCATAAATTTATCAACTTTAATTTTTCCACGTTCCATTTCAAGTTCAATTTCACCTACTGCTTCCAAATCAGGAACTCTTCCTATGGAAAGCAATGCTTTTTCAGCCACTATATCTTCTTTTCCTTCAACTTTAACAACTAATTTGTCTCCCTGATCGACAATTTCATTTATTTTTGAAGATGTCAATATTTTCATTCCTTTTTTTTCTAAAGCTTTTCTTAGAGTTTCAGAAGCTTCCCTATCTACTCCGGGAACTATTCTATCCATCATTTCCACTACTGTCACTTTACTTCCAAATGAAAGGTATACCTGACCCAGTTCTATTCCTACAACTCCTCCTCCAATTACTACAAGGGACTTTGGAATTTCCTTTAAATCAAGAATATCATCACTTGTAAGAACTTTTTTACTTTCTATCCCCGGTACATTTACCGTTCCTACTTTTGAACCTCCTGCAAGGATTATTTTATCAGTTCTCAATACTTTTTCGCCATTTATTACTACATCTTTATCTTTATTGATTTTTCCTATTCCTTTAAATATTTTTATTTCATTACTTTTAAGTAGACCCTGTACTCCATTTGTCAAAGTTTTAACAATTTCATTTTTCAGATTTACCACTTTCGGCATATCTATTTTGAAGTTTTCATTTTCAAGAATTATACCTCTTTTTGCGGATATTTCTATCCCTTCTATTATTTCAGCATTTTTTAAAAATGTTTTTGTAGGTATACATCCTCTGTTCAGACATGTTCCTCCAAGCTCACTTTTTTCAACAACTGCTACTTTTCCTCCCAATTGTGCCGCTCTTATTGCTGCGACATATCCTGCAGGTCCTCCTCCGATTACTACAATGTCAAATTCATCTTCACCTTTCTGTGCTGCAACTTTCGGTTTTTCTTCTATCTCCGCTTTTGCTTCAGTCTGTACGGATTCTGATTTTTCAACTGAAGGAGTACTTTCTTCTGCATTTGTATCTTCAGGTATTGCTTCCCCTTCTGCTCCTATATATCCGATAATTTGTGTAACAGGAACCGTTTCACCTTCATTTTTCAATATTTTGATTAAATATCCCGATTCTTCCGCTTCCAGTTCCATACTTGTCTTATCTGTCATAATTTCAAGTAATATTTCTCCGGCTTCAACTTTTTCACCTTCTTTTTTGTTCCACTTTATTATTTGCCCTTCCGTCATATCTATACCGGCCTTAGGCATTATAATTTCCGTTGCCATTCAACTCACTTCCTTTTCGTTTATACTAACATTGATATAGGATTTTCTAATAATTGTTTCAGTTCTTGCATAAATTTTGCTCCTGCAAGTCCATCTATTACTCTATGGTCTACCGTCAGACTAAGTGTCATAATCGGTCTTATAACCACTTCTCCGTTTACAGCAACAGGTTTGTCTACTGTGGCCGCTACTCCTAATATTGCCGAATTCGGCTGATTTATAATAGGATTGAAATTTTCCACGCCGTACATTCCTAGATTACTTATAGTAAATGTACTTCCTGATTGCTCAGCAGGAGAAAGTTTCATTTCCAGCGCTTTGGATACTATTTCTTTTGACTTTATAACCAGTTCGCTCAAAGTCATTTTATCGGCATCTTTTATTACAGGTACTAAAAGACCGTCATCCAACCCTACCGCTATTGCCAGATTTACATAGTTATGAAAAATAATCCGGCTTCCGTCTTCTGAAAGACTTGAATTTACATATTTATATTTCATAAGCGTTTTTACTGCTGCAAACGATATTATATCGGTAATTGTAACTTTTTTCCCTGTTTTCTCTAATATTGTTCCTAAAATTTTTTCTCTCAGGGATTTTACCTCAGACATATCTACTTCGTAATTTAATGTAAATGTAGGAGCAGTAAAATAACTTTCCGACATCCTTTTTGAAATTACTTTTCTCATAGGTGACATAGGTATCATTTCTATATCACTTTCATTGACCTGTTTCTCTTCTACAGTCTTAGGTATCTCATGTCTTATAAGTTCTTCTTTTTCTTTCGGTTTTGCAATTAATTTCAGTATATCATCTCTCATTATTTTCCCATTGTGACCGCTACCTGTTACATTATTCAAATCTATTTTATATTCTTCGGCTATTTTAGCTGCCAGAGGTGATATCTGAATTCTTTTTTCATAATTAAAAGTTTCAACATCCTCTTTATGGACTCTGCCTTTCGCTCCGCTTCCCTGTATCTTAAAAAGGTCTATTCCAAATCTTCTTGCAGCTTCTCTTGCAGCGGGCGTGGCTCTTAATTTATCATTTTCCATATTTTCACCTTCTATTATTGTTTATTCATTACTTTATAAATTGTGTTCTTTATTTTTTCCACATTTGGCAATAAAGCTGTTTCAAGCGTGTGGTTATAAGGGACAGGAACATCTTCAGCCGCCAGTCTTACAATCGGACTGTCAAGAAAATCAAATGCATCACTTTCTGAAATCATTGCAGATATTTCTCCAATAAATCCGTTTGTCTTATGTGCATCATTAACTAAAATTACTCTTCCTGTCTTTTTCACAGAATTCAATATCAATTCTTTATCTAAAGGTATAAGAGTTCTTGGATCGACAACTTCGACGCTTATTCCGTCTTTTTCCACTTCTTCAGCCGCTTTCATAACTCTTTCCAGCATTCTTCCATATGTAACTATAGTTATATCACTTCCTTCTTTTTTTATTTCCCCTTTTCCTAAAGGAATAATAAAATCAGGATCCAAAGGCACTTCCCCTTTCATATTATACTGAGCTTTATACTCGAGAAATATTACAGGATTATTATCTCTTATTGATGCTTTCAATAGTCCTTTTACATCTGCCGGAGTTCCCGGTGCTACAACTTTTAATCCGGGAATGTGACAGAACCATGATTCCAGTGACTGAGAATGCTGTGCTGCCGAACCTACCCCCGATCCCGCCGCACATCTGAAAGTTACAGGTACCTGTCCTTTTCCTCCGAACATATACCTTGTTTTTGCAGCCTGATTTACTATATTATCCATCATATATACTATAAAGTCCATAAATGTCACATCAACAATAGGTCTTAATCCTGTCATTGCAGCCCCTATGGCAGTTCCCGATATTGCCGATTCAGAAATAGGAGTATCTCTTATTCTTTCAGGTCCAAATTCTTCAAGCATACCTACCGATGTTCCGAAATCTCCTCCGAATATTCCTACATCTTCTCCCATTAGAAATACATTCTCATCTCTTCTCATTTCTTCGGACATTGCTGCTATTATCGCTTCTTTTACATTCATTAATTTTGTTTTATCACTCATTTTTACGTTTTCCTCCCACGTGATTTCTAAAATATACTTTTATCCACTTATCCGTTCTAATACTTAATTTATCAACATAATCCTAATCGGCGAAAATATCTTCATATGCAGATTCTATCGTAGGCTCAGGACTATTTTTAGCAAATTCCACTGATTCTTCTATTTTTTTCTTTGAAATTTCATCCATTTTTTCCAATTCTTCCTCAGTAGCTATTTTATTTTCAATTAAATAATTTTTGAATTTTATATTAGGATCCTTTTTCTTCCACTCATCAACTTCTTCTTTTGTTCTATATTTCCCGGGATCTGAGCTTGAATGTCCGAACCATCTGTAAGTTATACTTTCCACTAATACCGGACCTTTTCCTTCTCTTACATATTTTACAGCTTTTTCAAATGTTTCATAAACTGCAAGAACATCATTTCCGTCTTCTATGAAATAACCGGGTATTCCGTAAGAACCTGCCCTTTCATATATATGTTCTATATTCATTACCTTGTTTATTGATGTACTTATTCCATATCCGTTATTAATGGAATAAAAAATAACCGGAACTTTCCATACTGAAGCCAGATTTAACGCTTCATGAAAGCTCCCTTCATTTGTGGCTCCGTCTCCAAAAAAACAGACAACAATTTTACCCGTATTTTTCACTTTTTGAGTATATGCCGCACCGACTGCTATTCCGTGTCCTCCTCCGACAATTCCGTTTGCCCCCAGATTTCCATTTTCAAGATCGGCAATGTGCATTGATCCGCCTTTTCCTTTACAAGTCCCTGTAGCTTTTCCCATTATTTCAGCCATCATACCGTTCAAATCTATACCTTTTCCTATTACCTGAGCATGTCCTCTATGATTGGAAGTAATAATGTCATCAGGATTTAAAGCTGCTAAAGCTCCTATATTCGCAGCTTCTTCACCTACAGACAAATGTGTCATACCAGGCACCATACCTCTTTTTACAAGCTGATTTACTTTTAAATCAAAATTTCTTGCATCAAGCATTAATTCGTACATATTCAACAATCTATTTTTAGAAAGTTTCATTCTTTTCCTCCGTATGTTTTTTATTAAATTTAAAAATATTTTACTTAAATCATTTTAAATATTGGAATTTATTTTCATATTCAAAATATTTGCTATTAAAATATTTTACTATACAACAATTCTATCATATATTTTTAATTAAAACAATAGTTTTCCCTTGTGAAAATAAGAATTTTCTCATATAAAAAATACCGAAATTTCAATAATAAAGCTATCGTGTTTTACTCCATAATTATTTTGTTATTTTCAATTTTTTTTTATTTTTTCAGTTTCCTGAAATCTAGTTTCTACTTCCTGATTAAGTTTTTATGGTTCTAATTCTAAAATCAACTTTCTACAAATTTTTTGTTTATTTTTCTTTATATCTTTAATTTTCTATTCTTCAAAATAAAGAATTTTATTATTTCTGACAAATTAAATACTTTATTCTTTTTTAATTTTTTTATATCAATTTAATTATTTTTATTTTTCTTGTATTTTATTTTACATTTATATTTATGAAATTTATTTTATTTAAATTTTTTAGATAAAAATTTTTAACAATTTTATCCCTAAAAAATACAAATTAGGGATATTAAAAAGGAAAAGGCACAGTATATTTTTATAAAGTGCCTTTTTATATTTATTTCTTTTTAGTTGCCTGAAATTTTTCCCAAATTCCCGCTTTAGTTAAAATGCTTTTCACAGTTTCTGTAGGCTGAGCACCGTTAGATAAAAATCTCAATATTTCTTCCTCTTTTAATACAACCTGTTTATCATCTTGTGCCAACGGATTGTAAGTTCCAAGATATGCTATTGCTTTACCATCTCTTTGTGTCAATGCTTCCATTGCAGCTATTCTATAGAAAGGAACCTTTTTTCTACCCAATCTTGTTAATCTTAATTTAACCATTTTAAATTTTACCTCCAAATTCTATTTTTGCATATTGATTATATTCTATCAAATTTTCTTCAATAATTATATAAAATTTTGATATTGTTGTCAAGTATTTTTTCTTTACAATTTTAAAAATCTCATAAATCCAATAAAAAATCAAAATACAAACATATAAATTATTAATACATCATAAATAAATAATAAAATTTTTATAGAAATATTAAAATGACTATAAACAATAGAATTTAAAATGATTTCTCCACACTTTAAAAATTAGAACATATTTATTCTTTATTTGCTTTTTCTAATATTTCAATTATATTCAATTTTTCATCAAGTATAACAATCTTTTTGAGCTTCCTGTCAAATCCAAAATACATTTTTTTATGTGTTTCTCCTTTAAGATCAAGAAAATTCTCTACATAAAATACTCCTTTTCTACTGTCAGGATATATTTTATAAGTTTCTATGTGAGTTTTTATTTCCTGTTCCATTTCACTTTTATTTTCCGGAAGCACATCATTCATATATTTTATTTTTTTTCTCGAATGACAGAAACATTCGGTATAGGCCAAAGGAAACCATTGTTTCAAATAGCTTGTATTTTTCTCTTCTATAATCTGAAAATTATATTTACCTTCATCATCAAATAAAACTTCCTCTTCCGACTCTGGAACTTTAGTACTGAACCATGTTATATTTTTATATTTTTCTGATGTCCCGTTATCCGGAGTAAATTTCTCAGCATATACTGTCATTCCTATCATTAAAATTATTAGTAAAATTGACTTTTTCATAAAAAAACTCCTTACAGAAATTTTTAATCACTGTCTTTAATTATATTTCCGAAATCTTCTTTTTTAATTTTTAAAATCCTTTAAAAATTTTCTTTGCATTTTCACAGTCATTTTCATCAGGATGTTTTGCAGCTTCAGCCCAACGTCTTTCATTTTCAGGTGTAGAGGCATGATGTCCTGACATCCCGATTTTTCTGAATTTATCCAAAAGCTTAGGATCTATAGCTCCTCGACATATAAATTCCCGCTCGACTTTATTGCCATTTTTTTCCAAAAATTCCTTTACTTTTTCCATACATTTTTTTGCATGTTCAGATTCAGGCTCGGCTCCCAATGTACCAAATGCTCCTACAGTTTTATTTTTTACTTTTTCCATAATTTTCTTTATTCTTTCGTCAGCATCACCTTTATCTACCCAGTATCCGAATATTATTTTATCATATTTCTCAAGTTTGTCAATGTTTATTATATCCTTTACATCTGCTATTTTTTTTTCACCGCTTATAACTTCATATATTGCTTCAGCAATTTTCCGTGTATTTCCTGTCAGTGTCGAATATATTACTAATGTACTCATTACTTACCTCCCAGACATAATTTTATTATTTCACTGTCTATATTGTTTCCCCAAAATATTCCGTTAGGAGTTATTTCATAATGTTCATCATACAGCTTTAAATATTTTTTCTCTTCGTAAATCTTAAATAATTCATATATTTTTTTAAATACCTCTTCAGAAATATATTTTTTAATATCTGAAAAATAAACTTTCGGATATTGGAACAGTCCGCTTAATATTTTCAACTTTCTTTCTTCTTCACTGCTCATCATAAAAAACTGTCTTTCATAATTCATTCTGAACATATCTATATTATCCAGTTTTCCTCCGGCACCTATTCCTATCGGAAGTAAATCATAGCCTGCATTCAGATGTTTTATATATTTATATTTATCTCTATTTTTTCTTACAATTTTCGTATATTCAAGTATTTCATATTCGCCTGTTGAAAGAAGATATTCCATAAATGCATCGTGAAGTTTTTTATCAGTTTCCAACTTGTAATTCAACTGTAATGTATTGTCACTTATATCTTTCGACATTTTTGAACCTTCCTGAATCATCAAAGAATAAAAACTCGCGCTGTCTATTTTCAACTCTGCAATAATAGCCGCATCTTCAGTCACTTCTTCTACTGTTTGTTCAGGGTAATTATAAATTATATCTATACATACAAGTCCGTTAAATATTTCCTTTAATTTTCTCAGCCTTTTTACAGTTTCTTCTTTTCCATATGTCCTGTTTAAGGTATCTCTTCCTTTCGGAGAAAATGACTGAATACCTATACTTAGTCTATTTACTCCATTTTCCTGTAAAATCTCTATTTTTTTCGATGTTAAATTATGTAATGTTGTTTCAAAAGTAAATTCATAATTGTCAGTAAACCTGAAATTTTTTCTTATAGATTTAAATATTTTTTCAAGCTGGTGTTCTCGCAATATCGTCGGAGTCCCTCCGCCAAAAAACAGTACATCCAGTTTTTTACTTTGCATATAGTTTGTTTTACCGTATTTTTCAAATTCTCCAATCAGAAAAGCTGTATAATCTTCCAAATCATTATCCAACTGTTTCCTGTTTAGATTACAGAAAGAGCATATTTTATCACAATAAGGAATATGAACATACATTCCTCCTATTTCTTCTTTTGCTTTTTTTGACAGTATTTTTTCCACCTCTTCAGATGAAACGGGTCTTTTCATTCTTCCAAAATGCTGTCCTATAATATTTCCGACATCATGGTGTGATTTAAGACGTTCATTAAACATACTTCTCTCCTTATAATATTTCACTTCTGAGTAAGTTCGATTCACTATTTATATCCGTGAGGATTCCCATGATCGCCATGTTCCCCTTCATAGTCATGAGTTCTCATAAGCTGTGTTACATCTCCGTTTTCATTTATATCATAAGCTTTTCCAATCCCTTTAACATATCTTCCTTTTATAAATTTTAATTTTACTAAGTAAAAATCTTTCATTGTACGTGTCATTTTCATCATATTGTTATTTTTTTGGAATTCGTCCATAACTTCTTCAAATTGTGCATTTCTTTCAAGAAATTCAGCTTTGGCAGTATATCTTACTCGTGTTCTTACTGAAATTTCTTTTGTCTTTACTTCATCTTCAATGAACAAAACTTCCAACTTACCGTTATTTTTAAGATTATCAAAATGATCTCCCGTTGTACTTATAAATATATAGTTGTCTCCTCTAAATCTTAAAAACGGTGCATAAGTGACATTAGGTTCGCCCTCGGAAGTAACTGTTCCCAGTATAACTGATCTAAATTCCCTTACAAAATCACTTATTTCTATTTTAAATTCTTCTTCTTTAAGATGATTTTTATCTTTATATTTTTCAGGAGCGGGAATTCCCAGCTCTTTCCTTGCTATTTTAGCCATTTTTACCATTTCCATATGCATATCTTTTAATTCTGTTCTTTTCGTAAACTTTACTTTCACATCTTCGCTTCCATTTACACGAAGTATCATTTCTTCTTCATTTACATCTATAAGTTTTGCTTCATATACATCATTTCTTTTATTAAAATACTGTACATACAATGCCAATACTTCGTTATGATCCTCGTTCATATGATTTAAAATTCTATCTTTCATCTCATCTCCCAATTTTTTTATTTAATATTAACATTTTTCTGTTTCTATCTCGATTTGAATCTGAACGGTTTCGTAACAGTACACTTTAAAGTTTCAGGATTTTTTATTTTTACTCTTATTTTTTCTGCAGCTTTTTTAGCTTCAGACTGGAATACTCCCTCTCCTCCTGAAGCACCGATAACTGAAACTGAACCATTTCCATTAAAATTAATCCTTACATTTACTATAACGGTCTTTTTTATTCCGAGTCGTTCAGCTGCCATAGGATACTGTAAATCAGGATTATACGTTACTGTATAATCTATATTTTCACGACATACATTTCCTCCTGGCTCTTTTTTTATATTCTGATTTTGTTTATTTTGTCCAGTTTTTCGCTCTGAGGAAATACTTTCAGTTTTTGAAGAAGCATCTTTCCCCGAGTCTGTATTTAGAACCGGTACTGATTGACTGTTTAACGGTTCCGCCTTTGTAAATTTGTTTTCATCTGCTTTTACTTTGTTTTCCGAATTTAAAGTTTTTATTTCAGTATCTTTTTTTTCCTGAAAAACAGATTTTTCTATACTTTTTTCACCTTTATATTTTTCAGGATTTTTTTTTATTTCCTGCCTTTTCTCAATCTTCTCACTTTCTTCCGTTTTTCCCTCTTTAATTTTTTCAAATGTACTGTTTTCAAGATTTATGATTATAATTGGTACATTATCCTGTTTAATGTTATTTATCACAGGTACAGCAATAGGTATAAACAAAAGTGCAGCATTTAAAGCTGCTGAAATAATATAAAATTTCATATTGTACCTCTATCTTAAAATACACCTCTTTCATACTTAATTTTTATTTGTTTTTTCATAAACTTCAATAATGTGATCTATTGTTCTCGGAGATCCTCTCAAAACCTGATTAGAATCCAATACAATAAACTTTTTATTTTTTATTGCATCAATATCTTTAATTTGAGGGTTTGCCTGTATTATTTCTTCAGGATTTTTCAGCAAAGTCAGAACTACATCCGGATTTTCCTTTATTAAATATTCAGAGGTTAAAATCGGACTGTTTCCCGGCATATTATCAGCTATATTTTTTATATTCAGCAGCTTCATAATATCATCCGGTAAAGTACCTTTTCCAAATAATCTCATTGGTGATGATGAAATAATAAAAACTCCTTTCTGTTCTTTTGTTTCAATTTTTTTTATATTTTCAAGTTTTTCTTTTTTCTCTGCAATTATTTTTTCAGCTTCCTTTTCTTTTCCAAGCATTTTTGCAATTTCCTGAAAATTTTTAAATATTTCATCTATTGTATTTGCTCCCACTTTTTTTACTTCTATATTATTATTTTTTAAAGTATTCTGTATAGATTCAGGCACATGAAATGCTGAAACTATTACTAAATCAGGCTTTAATGAAAGTATTTTTTCTATTGACGGCCTTGAAAATGTCCCTATACTTTCAAGTTTTTCCGTTTTATCTTCAGGCCATATTTTTGATTGCTGAAGTTTTGCAATTCCTACTATTTTATCTTGTGAATCAAGCATATACATCATTTCAATTACCGCCGGATCCAAAATTACTATTCTTTCATATTTCAAATGTTTTTCGGAACTGTCTTTATCTGAATTTTCTTTTTTTGAACATGACATAATCCCTATTAAAAAAATTAAAAGAAAAATAATTCTTTTCATTACTTTTCGGTTTTTAATAAATTTCATAATAAATTTCTCCTTTACTATATCCGTTTTATATTTTGTCAGGTATCACATAGGGATAACCGTTATGCTCTATTATTTTACAACCAAATCCGTATATTTCCTGAAAAATTTCAGGTCTGAAAAGTTCTTTTGGGGTTCCTTTGTACATAATTTTTCCTTTCTTTAAGAAAATAAGATTATCACAATACAGTGCTGCCAAATTCAAATCATGAAGTACCATTACTGCCGTTATATTTTCTTTTTTTACAAACTGTGAAGTAATTTTCATTATTTCAAGAGCATAATTCATATCAAGGGCGGATGTCGGTTCGTCTAAAAGTATAATTTTCGTATTCTGAACTAATGCTCTTGCTAACAGAACTCTCTGAAATTCACCTCCTGAAAGGGAAAAAGCATTTCTTTTCCTGAATTTTTCGAGATCAAGCTTTTTTATAACTTCAGTAACTTTTTCATCATCTTCCTTTTCAAATCCTGACCATTTATTTTTTATATAAGGCACTCTTCCCATATAAACCACTTCTTCCACTGTAAGAGGCATTGAAAGTGATGACTTTTGAGGCACAAAACTTAACAGTTTTGAGAGTTCTGATTGATTGTAATCCTTCAGTTTCTTATTTTCAATTTTTATAATCCCTTCATGAGAAGGAAGATATTTTAATATTATTTTTAAAAGAGTGGATTTCCCACAACCGTTAGGTCCTAAAATTCCTGTAAATTTTCCTTTTTTGATATTTAGATTTATATCACTTAAAAGTTTTTCCTCATTACTGTTATAACTGAATTCAACATTTTCCATAAAAATATCCGCTATCATTTCTACCCCACCTTTTTCTTTTTCATTGCAAGGTATAGAAAAAAAGGTGCTCCAAAAAATGCCGTTACTACTCCTATAGGTACTTCAACCGGACTTAAAAGTGTCCGACCTATTGTATCACAAACAAGTAAAAATATTCCTCCGCCTAATGTAGCAAGAGGTATAAGTTTAGTATTACTGCTGCTTTTTGTCAGAAGCCTTACAGTATGCGGAGCTATCAGCCCCACAAATCCTATCATTCCCGTAAAGGCTACCGAAAATCCTATTATAAATGAAGAAACTATAAGCATATTCTTTTTCAGTTTTCCAATATCAGCCCCCAGAGAATGAGCTTCCTCGTCTCCACTCAACAGCAAATCCAAATCGTATCTCTTTAGATAAAAATATATGACGGATAATCCGAGCGGAAACAATAAAATAAATACTTTTGTCCACGATGCATTACCTATATATCCCATCATCCAAGCTATTATTTTGAAGGAATCCTGTCCGATAAGATACATACTAAACGAAGTAAATGCTCCCAGAAAGGAAGATACCGCAATCCCTATAATCAGCAAGGATGCTATATCCGTCCTCGTTTTCTGGTTTGACAGTCTGAATATTATTAATGCCACTATTACCGATGCAATAAATCCCAATATTCCATACATTATATCAGGCATCCCCAACATAAAAGCTATCACGGCTCCAAATGTAGCACTTGCAGATATTCCGATTATATACGGATCTGCCAGAGGATTTTGAAATACTGTCTGAACAACTGTTCCTGAACAGGAAAGCAGCATTCCTATTAATATTGCCATTATTATTCTTGGAAGTCTTACATTAAGTATTATCGTCCTCAATGATTCATCTTCTATTTTCCTATTCAATAAAATATTTACCGCATCTTTAAAAGAAACTTTTATATCTCCCAGATATAAAGCCATAAATATGAATATAAGCAGGAAGATTAACAGTCCTGCATATATTTTCTTCATATTTATATTAGAATTCATAATTTACTCCTAAATAATATTGTCTTTCTCCGGCCGGTTTATAGGCATCTCCATTTTTAAATGTATAATATTTCTTACCAAATACATTTTTTACTCCTGCATCAATTCCCCAGCCGCTTTCGTGTCTGTAGTTAACTCCCAGATCAGTTGTTGAGTAACCTTTTATCTTACTATTTCCATTATCTACCTGACCTGACAGATAATTTACGTCTGCTTTTAATGCCAATCCTGAAATAATGTCATAAGCTACCCCTAATGTTGCTTTTGTTGAAGGAACATAAGCTATTTTCTGTCCTTTATTTTTTCCCTTAGTTATTTTAGCATCTACATATGAAACTGATTCGTTTATTCTCAATTTTCCTAAGTATTGCTCTGCAAACAGTTCAAATCCTTTTCTTTGAGTTTCATCAAGGTTTCTGTATTCCCAAGCTACTCCATGTCCTCCCGGTCCCCAGATTATGGATATTTCATCTTTAGTTCTTGTATAGAATCCTGTCAGACTTATAAATGAGTTAAATATCATATCTTTAACTCCTATTTCATAAGTATCATAAGTTTCAGGCTTAACTCCGTTTAAACTATACCCTTTCAGTCTGTCTTTATTTGTCAGTTCTGTAGGACTTGGTGATCTGAATCCTCTTTCATATTTAGCATATACATTTCCCGTATCCGAATATTTAAAATTCAGCGATGCTTCATATGCATTATTTGTTTCTTTGGAATTTGATATTAACGTATTTTTTCCATCCGTTCTGTGTATCTTATATTTTGCAGCCTCATATCTGTAACCCAATGTTCCTTCCAGTCTGTCTGTAAGTGCATGTCTTCCAAGTAGGAAAGCCGAATTTGTTTCTTTGGACAGATTTATCAATGTATCTGACAGTGTTCTTGTTCTTCCTCTTAATGTCAGAAAATTTGTAGAACGTCTTAACATTTTATTGTTTATATATTCATATCCGAATACAAGATTTCCCTTTCCATAATCAAAATTTCCTTTTAAATTAACTCCGTTTTTTCTGTCTTGGAAAATCCCCTTATTAGTAATTCCTCTTCCATAATCCTGATCATATTCTCTTCTCATTTTTTGATTATATCCTAAAATTGTAAATTCAAGATTATCAACAGGTTTTATATTATATTCAAGAGTGTATTCTTTTTTTACGGCATTTGTAGAATTTGGATTTTCACCTGCCTGTCTTCTGTTACGGTTCATTTCTTCCAGTGTCAATGCACTTGTAGTTTTACCTTCTTCATCATATCTTGTAGCTTTAAATCTTAATTTATGTTTTTCATTTTGAAGAGTAAATCCTCCATTTATAAATTCATTTGAGTTTTCATCTTTTTCTCTATATCCTTTTCCGTTAATATTTTCATATCCGAAATCTATAGAAAAGTTTTCATTAAATTTTATTCCTGTTCTTGCTCCGCCTTTATTTGTATTATAAGAACTTCCCTGATAATAAATTTTCCCATGTGCTCCGTCTTTGCTTATTTTTTTTGTGATTATATTTACCACCCCTCCTGCAGTTCCATTTCCATACAGGACAGATCCTCCTCCGGGAATAATTTCTATTCTTTCAATATCCTCAACCGATACTGAATTAATAGGTACAAGACCATGAGATAAATCCAATAAATTCATGGAAACTCCGTCTACAAGGATTTTTACACGTCCTGAAGCTTTTTCCGCTCCCTGTCCCCTTATATCTACGATCTGACCGAACCCCGGATTTACAAAATTAATTCCCGGTGCTCTTCTCAACATATCTTCCACTGAATTATATCCTTTGTCCTTAATGTCCTGCCTTGTAATAACCGTAATATTTTTTATTTGCTTTTCGACATTTTCGCTAAATCCTGTAGCAGTTACTACACTTTCCTCCATTCTTCCTTCGTATTCCATTTCGGCGTGCAATACACCTGCCACTGCCAGTAGGCTTAAAATACCGATTTTTTTCAACATAATCTGTACGTATGCCGGATTAATATACTTTTCCGCATACTCTCCTTTCCTTTTTATTTATTATTTTTTTGTATATTGAGATTAATATTTTTCACGTTTTGATTTTTTAATCTCCCCATAATTCCGACTATTACACCATATTCAAGATGCTCGTCGGCTGTAAGTATTACATTCTCCAAAAGGTTAGGATTTATCCTTGAAAATTCTTCTTTTATATTTTCCACATTTATATTTTTTATATTGTTGTCCACTTTTAAAAAATAATTCTGATTTCTGTTTACTATAAGTTCAACTGCCGTTTCTTTCTTATTATTAAATTCTGTATCCGTTTTAGGTACTGTCATTTTAAATTGAGTGTATTTATTAAAGGTTGTTGTTATCATAAAAAATATTAACAACATAAATATGACATCTATTAAATTTAACATTGATATCTCGGCATTTCTTTTACTTCTTCTGTTTACAAACCTCATTTCCGCTCCGTTCCGTATATTTATAAATTTATGATTTATTTTCCATTATGGATATTCTGTAGCCTGTTCAGAAAGTGAAGGCACACTTTTTCCATCTCCAGAACTACATGATCTATCTTTTTATTAAAAAAATTATAAAATATCAGGAACGGTATTGCTACCATCAATCCGAACGCCGTAGTATACAATGCCTCTGAAATCCCTGAAGCCACTGCTCCTATATTCTCTACACCGCCCGTATTCAATGCTGAAAATGACATTATCATTCCTGTAACCGTTCCGAGCAACCCCAGCTGAGGTGCAGTATTTACAACTGCTCCCAATAACCACATTCCTTTTTCAAGTTTTATCGTCTGTTCCAGAATGTTTGCCGTTATAATTTCTTCAATGCACTGTTTATTAAGATGTTCTATTTCATCAAAATTTATATCTGAATTTTCTACCGTGTTTACTACAAGTTTTGAAATAGTATCATTTTTATTTTTACATAAATCAAGTATATCTTTCTTTTTTCCATTTTTTAAAACTCTATATAATTTTTCTTTATATTCTTCAGTGAAATTTTTTTCACTTGTTAAAAAAATAAATAATTTTTCAAGAATTACTGCAAAACCGCATATAGAAGCCAGAAGTATCACCCACATAAATATTCCTCCGGCATTGAAGTAATGTATCATTTTAATTTTCCTTTCAAACTAAAAATTATTTTGTTTATAAAATTATTTTAGTATATAAATTGATATTAGTCAAATTATTTTTGATAAAATTTTTTTAATATATATGTAAAATAATTTTTATATTTAAATTTCTAAATTTTTTCTATATTTTAAAATAATAATTTGATTAAAGAAAAATATATATGATTTAAGCTATGTAAACTGCATTAAATCGTTCATTCAGTTTTAAATTTGATTTCATTTTAAAATTTAAAATTTCTAAATAAATAGTGTAATAATTTTTTGAATGAATAATTTTATTTTCTAATCGTATATCTTTTTTAAATTTAATTTTTTTCATCTTTATTTGATAATCACGACATTTTAAATCAAATATTTCTTATTTTTATTTACTTTTATTGAATTGCTCACTTTATATACATATTTTTTTAGCTTTATTTAACTTTCACATCCTATTTGAAAAAAATATATAAATATAGTAAGATATAGTTAATCTTGTAACCTGAAAGGAATAAAAATGATAGATAATAAATCAATTAATAATACAGGACTTGAACATAATACTTCAGAAGGAGAAGAAATAGCAAATTTTGTAAGTCACACTGTAGGAGCAGGACTTTCAGTAATTGCATTTATTCTTTTAACGATAAGAGCGTCGTGGACAAGAGAATTAGCAGCCATAGTATCTTTTATGATATTCGGTATAGGGCTTATCGTCCTTTATACTATGTCATCAATCTATCACGGTCTGAAATCCGGAACTGCCAAAAGAATTTTTGAAATATTTGACCATTCCGCTATTTATATATTAATCGCGGCAACATACACACCTTTTCTCGTACTTGTGGTTAAATCAAAAACGGGAATAATGATTTTGTGGGCTCAATGGATTATATGTATTCTGGGTATTCTCTTTAAATCTTTTTTTACAGGAAAAATGAAAATGTTTTCCACGCTGCTTTATCTTTTTATGGGTTGGATGATAGTATTCGCCTTTAAAGAACTTAAGGATAATATAAATAGTGTTTCACTTATGTTTCTTATAAGCGGAGGAATTCTTTATTCCTTAGGAACTATTTTCTACACTTGGAAAATCTGTAAATTTAATCATATGATATGGCATATATTTGTTATTTTCGGAAGTGTTTCACACTTTTTTGCAGTGTGGTTTCTTGTGTAAATCTGTGTAAATAAAAAACAAATAAATAACCTGCTTTTAAAGTTTTCGTTACTTTAAGGCAGGTTTTTAGTCATGAAAATAGAGTTTTAAATACTCTTAATTACTATAAATAAGTTTGAATTTCTCAAAATCATCCTTAATTTTTAATATCTCTTCCCATTTTCTGGAAAACTTCATCTTCTGAACAATTTTTATAAATCTTTCTTTTCCTATGTTACAATAAAGAAAAGCCAGTGGAGAAGCTATCAGCTTTTTAAATAATTCATATTCTGATGGAGTCATAAAACCCATTAAGAGCAGTATTAAATCAAAAACACTATATTTAAACTTCAAATGATAAAAATCATGTATAACTGTAGTATTAATATTGTTATTGTAATATCTATGATTATATAACCTTTCATTGTGAGCACAAATATTTCTAAAACTGTTTATAAAAAATAGCATATTACTTAAAACTTCCGATGTTAATATGAAACTATTGTTATATTCGGGATAATTTTTTATAAAATTTGATTTCAAGTGCTTAGCTATTTTTGACTGAATATCTTTAGTACAATATTTAAAAAAGTGTGATATTGTTCCAAAATCTAACTGTGGCATTAATACCCACAAAGGAATTGCACTATAGTACTGTGAATAATGATTTATTCTTGTATTAGGAAGCTTTTTTTGATTATCAATTATTTTTTCCATTTTTTTAATTAACATTTCTATATTAGATTGCAGAAAACTATCAGTATAGTTAAAATTATTTTTATCCAAATAAGCATTATTATTCTCATAAAATTTTTCTGAAAAATAATAAATTATTTTAGCCTTTATATTGCTTTCAAACATAAATATAAACTTTAAAAATACATGTCTTAACTCAGAATCAAAATAATAAAGAAAATATAAATCTTTAAAAAAAGTATCTTTTTCATATCTTTCGTCAGGATCATTATTGTTTATTTTTTGATAATTAACATCTAAAAAAATTTCTTTATATCCGTTTACTAAAGTATAAAAATTTGTTTTTTCCAATACATCTATCGCAAAATTCTCGTCACTTTCACCATTAAACATTAAGTTTTTTCTTTTTAATCCCTCAAGCTGTTCAGAAATAGTTTTAAACTTTTTTTCTTCTCGCATAAAACCCCTCCCAATAAAAAGTTGACCCAGTATTGTCATGCAATACTGGGCTAGCATGGCAGCCCTCAGGCATCATGCATTCCACTTTAAATATAAAATACCATATAAATTCTAATTTGTCAATGTTTTTAGTATAGTTATTAAAATATTTATTTTACTATTAACGTTTCCCCGTCCATTTCGGCAGGTTTTTCCAATCCAAGTAAATCAAGCATTGTTGGTGCTATATCCGCTAATTTTCCATCATTTCTTAATTTTACATCTTTCATATCATTTGTAATGAATACGAACGGGACCGGATTTGCAGTGTGTGCAGTATAAGGAGCATTTGTCTCAGGATCAACAAGTAAATCCGCATTTCCATGATCTGCCGTTATTAAAACGGCTCCATCCATTTCCAATACTTTATGAACAATCTGCCCTGTACAATTATCCACTGTTTGACAGGCCGCTATTACTGCATCAACTATTCCCGTATGTCCTACCATATCAGGATTTGCAAAGTTCAATATTACAGTATCCACTCCTCCTTTGTCAAGTTCTTCAATAAGTCTGTCCTTTACTTTATAGGCACTCATTTCAGGTTTTAAATCATAAGTGGGAACTTTCGGCGAATCTGAAAGCAGTCTTATTTCTCCCGGATAAGGCTCTTCTACTCCTCCGTTGAAGAAAAATGTAACATGGGCATATTTTTCAGTTTCAGCCGTTCTTATTTGGACAAGTCCTGCTTTAGATACAATTTCTCCAAATCCGTTTACTATTTTTTGAGGAGGATAAGCTACAGGAACATCAAATGTCGAATCATACTGTGCCATACATACAAAATTCACTTTAGGATGAACTTTTCTCTCAAATCCTTCAAAATTTTCTTCAATTATTGA
Organism: Leptotrichia sp. OH3620_COT-345; assembly: GCF_003932895.1. Classification (NCBI taxonomy): domain Bacteria; kingdom Fusobacteriati; phylum Fusobacteriota; class Fusobacteriia; order Fusobacteriales; family Leptotrichiaceae; genus Leptotrichia; species Leptotrichia sp. OH3620_COT-345. The sequence goes on from NZ_RQYW01000003.1 coordinate 97,086, forward strand.
TCTTGTCAGTTGTCTTGCCCTGTCAGGTCTGAAATTTGCAAATATTATTCCGTCACCATCTTTTATTATACCTATCGGGGCTCCCTCTCCTACTATTTTTGTAGGTTTTACAAATTCATCAGTTATTTCATCAGCATAAGAATTTTTTATAGCTTCATCTGAATTCGCTGCTAATTCTCCCTCACCTGAAAACAGTGTATTATAAGCAAGCTCCGTTCTGTCCCAGTTATTATCTCTGTCCATTGCATAATATCTTCCTACAACCGTCGCAAGTTTTCCTATTCCTATTTCTTTTAAGGCATTCTCCATTTGTGCAAGATATTCCGCACCTCCTTCAGGCGGTGTATCTCTTCCATCCATTAAAGCATGTATATAAACTTCTGTTAACCCTTTTTTCTTAGCCATATCTACTAATCCTATTATATGGTTAATATGAGAGTGTACTCCTCCATCTGACATCAATCCCATTATATGCAGCGCTTTTCCATTTTCTTTTGTCTTATTCATAATATCTGAAAGAGGTTTATTATCTAAAATCAATCCTTCTCTAATTTCCTTCGTAATTTTAGGTAATAACTGATATACAACTCTCCCCGCTCCTATATTTAAATGACCCACTTCGGAATTTCCGAACTGACCTTCAGGCAAACCTACAAATTCTCCATCTGCCCTTAATTCAGTATATGGATATTCTTTTTTGTATCTCTCAAAATTTACAGGATGTGCCATTCTTACGGCATCTATCTGTTCTGTGTGATGGTTCATTCCCCAACCGTCCAAAATTATTAAAACTACAGGTTTCTTCTTCATCTTTCTTTGTCCTTTCGGTTAATTATTTTATCTTCTATGAACATTATACCTGTTTTTTTTAAATTTATCAAGGAAGATTTTCATTTATTTCTCCCTTGATTTGCAACGGTTATTCATCTCTCATCATCTTAATTTTATAAAAGAAAACATTATTAATATTATTATAAAATCTTATTTTAAGATATTTTCAAAATGAACCCTTTTTATACAAAGGAAATTCTCATATAGTAATACCTGAAATATAATGAAAGAAACTGTATAATATATAAAAATTAAAGAAAGAGGTAAAAAATGAAAAAAATATTTATTCTACTATTAAGTGTATCTTTATTTATTGTAGGCTGTAGTAATGGAAATTCTCCTCAAACTCAATTTGAAAAAGTCATGAAACAGATAAAAGAAGGAAATACTCTGGAAGTAGAAAAATTAAACAATATTTTCAACTCAAATGATGCCGAACCTATGAAAGGCGGTTTTGAAAAAATAACTTATAAAATAAATGATGTTGAAGTAAAAGGAAACGCTGCTGTTATAAACACGACAATAACAGTACCTGACATAACTCCGTGGATGGACGAATATATAAAAGAAATGTCCCCTGCGATAGCTAAAGCTGAACAGGAAGGAAAATCACAGGCTGAAATTGATGCTGACATAAAAATTAAAGAAATGAAAGCGAAATTTTTTAAAGATAAATTCAAAAATGAAAAATTGACATATAAAGACAGGACAATAGAAGTTAATATGAAAAAAGAGGATGGTAAATGGGTTCTTGAAAAGGGAAATAATGATAATTTTGTTTATACCGTTGCCACTTTCGGACTCAGATAAGACTTTCTTTTGAAAATCATAAAGTGAATGAACATAATAAATTTTTTAATTTAATAATGTTAGTGAAGTATATTTTTTATTATTTGCAGCAGGAAAAGTTATAGAGAATAATTAATAAAGTTCTCTAAATATTCTTCCTGCTTTTTATATTACTCTATTAGTTGTTTTTATCTCTGCACTACATTATTAACTTGAATTAAAACAATTCCTACTACATCAGGTATCATTGGTAAATCCTAAAATTGTCATAACATTGACAATGACATCTATCAGTGATACAATATATATTATTGCTCCCGTTATTCTTGCAAGTTGAATTTTCCTTAGTTCAAAGTTACTTGATAATACATCCTTTACCATAGATATCAAAATCAAAAAATTTGAACTTAAATTTTCTAATTTTGAATTTTTCTACATATTTTTTAGGTCTTCATCATTTATATTTTAAGATTTAAAGCTATTATAATACTCTTTTTCCTTTTTTCCAAATTTTTCATAAACTCACCTTTTTAAATACCGATTTTTCTTACAATTTTTTCACTTTTATCTTCAATTAAATTTATATAATTTTCTATTTTATTTATTAAATTACTCCTTTCATAAAAATCTAAGCATACCTTTTTATATTTCACTGTATCTAACCACTATTAATCTTCAGAAATTTGAAAATATCTTCTAAGTTTTCAAAAATTTTGTATTTATACATCCTTTAAATTTTATTATAATTTTTTTAAAGTATTTTTACTTCATATCAATAAATAAATTAAATTCAATTTATTAATGATACATGTAATTAATTGTTAATTTTTAATTATAAACTCTACACATATTCTTACAAAACTAATTATAATATCTACATAGTTTTCCATACTTTAAACTAAAAATAAAAAAACCTGATTAAAACAGGTTTTTTTATTTAAAACTATTCTACTTTTTTTCTTAATATTTCTGCCGCTCTCACAAGATTTTTGAGACTTTTTACAGTTTCGTCGGTGCTTCTTGTCTTTAAACCGCAGTCGGGATTCACCCATAATTTTTCTCTATCTATTTTTTCGAGCATTATATTCAGTGATTTTAACATTTCATCTGTTGACGGTACTCTCGGAGAATGAATATCATACACTCCCGGACCGATTTCAGTTTCAAAATTATTTTCTTTGATAAAATCAATTATTGTAAGTTTTGATCTTGAAGCTTCAAAAGTTATTACATCTGCATCCATATTGTCAATATCTCTGATTATATCTTCAAATTGACTGTAGCACATATGAGTATGTATTTGAGTTTTCTCCTTTACTCCGCTGTGACAAAGTCTGAAGGACTTCAATGCCCAGTCAAGATATTCACTGTGCCAGTCTGATTTACGTAAAGGCAGTTTTTCTCTTAATGCCGCTTCATCAATTTGAATAATTCCAATCCCTGATTTTTGAAGCTCAAGAACTTCCTCTCTTATTGCAAGTCCTATCTGATAAGCCATTTCGCTTAATGAAATATCTTCTCTCGGAAATGACCAGTTAAGAATGGTTACAGGTCCTGTAAGCATACCTTTTACAGGCTTTTCCGTAATACTCTGAGCATAATTTGAGTAAAGTATCGTAATAGGATTCGTTCTTTTTATATCTCCGAAAATAATAGGGGGTTTTACACATCTCGTTCCGTAAGACTGAACCCATGCTTTACTTGTAAACACATATCCCGACAGATTTTCACCAAAAAACTCTACCATGTCGTTTCTTTCAAATTCTCCATGTACAAGTATATCCAAACCTATTTTTTCCTGAAGTTCAATACACTCTTTTATAAATTCAAATACTTTTTTATCATATTCTTCTCTTGTAATTTCACCTTTTCTGTAACTACTTCTGTTCAGCTTAACTTCTGTTGTTTGAGGAAAAGAACCTATTGTAGTTGTCGGGAAAAGGGGTATGCCTAATTCTTTTCTCTGTATTTTCTGTCTTTCACTTCTTTTTCCTTTTCTTATAAAGTCCTCTTCTTTCAGTTCTTTCACCCGATCGATTACAGATTTATCTTCCATGCTTCTTTTCGAATTTATTATTTCCTGATTCTGAATATATGCAGACTGTTTTTCATATTCTTTAAGTTCTCCAAGCTCGGACAGCTCTTTCAGTTCACTCAGTTTTTCTTCTCCAAAGGAAAAATATTTCAATATTTCTTCAGACAGTTCCGTTTCATTTTCTACTGTATAAGGAACGTGCAACAGTGAACACGATGTAGTAAGTACGATATTTCCTGTTTTTTGTTTTAATTTTTCTAATATTTTCAGTGCTTTTTTATAATCCGATTTCCAAATATTTTTTCCGTTTACAAGACCTGCAAATAAATATTTGTCTTCAGGAAAGCCATTATTTTCTACAAGTTTTAAAGTATATTTTCCCTCTGTAAAGTCAAGTCCTATACCATTAAATTCAAGTTTTACAATTTTTTCATAACAGTCTCTTATATCTCCGAAATAAGTTTGAAGCAGTACTTTTACATTTCCTTTATTTTTTAATATTTCAGTATAAATTTTTTCAAACAGCTTTACATCTTCTTCTGTCTGATCTTTCACAATCTGGGGTTCATCTATCTGGATCCATTTTATATTTCTTTTGCTGCATTCCCTTATCAGTTCAATATACACACTGATAATGTCGTCAATATATTCGCTTTTCTCTTTCTTCCCTGTTACGACTGCAAGATTTAAAAAAGTAAAAGGTCCTATAACTGACAGATGAGTTTCCACTCCTAATTTCAATGCTTCTTCATATTCCCCAAAAAGTTTATCTCCGTTCAGTTTAAACTGAGTATTGTCCTCAAGCTCAGGAACTATATAATGATAATTTGTATTATACCATTTTCTCATGGAAAGAGCTTTTACATCACCTTTCTCTCCCTGATACCCTCTTGCCATTGCAAAATAAGTATCCAATTCATCCAAACCAAGATTTTTATACTGTTCGGGAACGGCACCGAGCATTACCAGAGTGTCCAAAACTTGGTCATAAAACGAAAATGTATTGCTGGGAATATAATTAATCCCTTCTTCTTTCTGTTTTTTCCATTGCTTATTTTTTACCTCATCGGAAACTTTTACAAGTTCCTCTTTTGTTTGCTCTTTTTTCCAGTATTTTTCTATAGCAAATTTTAATTCTCTGTTCTTCCCTATTCTGGGATATCCGACAATAGCTGTTTTCATAATAATTATCTCCTCATATTTTACTGTACACATATTATAAAGAAATATTTTCTTTTTATAATATTTAAAAAATCAATTCGATATACTTTAAAGCCATATTAAAACAATTTTAACAAATAAAATTTTTAACTGCCATTTATTAAACTTTCAGCTGTTCAAATTTTATTTTATATACTTTTTTAATACTTCCATATGTATTTCTCCGAAATGACTTAAAGTCATATTTTTTGAGTTATAACTCTCTTTCTCACATATTTACTCACAGCAAGAGGTTTTGCAATAATATTTTTTTCGTTCAGTTCTTCACTTAATTATACCTGTACTTACAGTATATCCGTTTAATCCGATTGCCAAATTGGATAAAGTTGCCCTGTCTCTTACTTTTATATTTTTATCTCTATCAAAGGTACTTAATATTTCTTCTGAAAACTAAGAAGCTCTTTTGCCGCCTAACTTATCGTTCTCTTTTTTGACTACTGTTACCGTATATCTTAACTGTTGTAATATCCTTTTAAAATTTATGTACATTTTTTTATAATTATACTATAATAGTTATATAAATTATATAATTTTTTTTGCAAAAACAGAAAGCAAGGAGGCTCTTTATGAAATTCGTTTATTTTTATGATACCGGAACTGAAGAACTTGGAACATTGGGAATTGCATCAAACGAAAAAGAAATTACAAATCTCTTTTTTAAATATGATGTGGAAAATATAAAAAATGACCCTTCTTTTCAGTTAAAAGAAACACCTGTAATCAAAAAAGCCGCAACTCAGCTTTTTGAATATCTTAGCGGAAAAAGAAAGGATTTTGATATTCCACTTTTGAAAAATGGGACTGATTTTCAGGTGTCTGTCTGGAATGAACTTATAAAAATTCCTTACGGGGAAACACGTTCTTATAAAGATATCGCCATCGCCATAAATAATGAAAAAGCTGTGAGAGCAGTAGGAATGGCAAATAATAAAAACAAAATTTCGATTTTTATTCCCTGTCACCGTGTAATCGGTTCAGACAAAAAACTCGTAGGATATGGTGGAGGGATTGATATAAAAAAATTCCTGCTGGATTTAGAAGAAAAAAACAAATAATTTGGATAGTTTTTACAAAAGTTTTTTTAATAAGTTCTCGAAATTTATGACTTATATTTTAACTGTAGCAATTTTTTATAGGCATAGTCCCAAAATAAGAAATAAATAATAAATCTACTGAAAATATTAACAGAAACACTAAAAATATTGAAAATAAATTAGAGACAAAAATTTTTAAAATATATTTGTCATCTATGTGTCATTTTTTATTTATAAACTTTTTCCGCAGATTATTTTCAATTTATTAAATAATTTTTAGAGATTATAAAGAAATGAAAAATAAAAAACAGAAAATAATAGAAATTTATTGAAGAAAACTTTTTTTCATATTTTTTTAATTATTTTCTGCTTTTTCATTATTTTCTGGATTTATTATTTTTCGGAATTTTACACTTCCAAAATTTTTGTAAAAATTTCATACTTCCCTTCAGTTTTTTCAGTTAATATATTTTTATATTCTTTGAGTTGCTCTATATATTTTTCATTTTTTTCAGGCTCAAATCCTGTTTTATAATCATATATAAATATACGTTTCTCATTTTCATCAATATTTATCCTATCAATAATTCTTTTATTATTTTCCTTATCATATATTTCAAATTCAGTATATATTTTATATTTTTTACTATAAAGTTCTTTATTTTTAAATATAAATTTTTCCATTCTTTCAAGAAGTTCCGTTAATATTTTTTTTCCAAGCATATTTCCGTATCTGCTCAAAAATACTGATTTTGCAATTTTCATGTCAGCTTCAGGATTATTTATCACATGTTCAAAATAATAGTGCATTGCAAGACCTTTTTTTCTTCTGAATTCTCCATCAAGGTCAGTTTCATATTTAGTAACAGGTATTTTTAATATATTATCTGAAAAATAAGTCATTATTCCGTCTAAGTTATTTTCCTGATTATCTATCATTTTATTCTCAGTTTTCTCACTTTCACTAATTTTGCCAATAAAATATTTAAAATTTTCTCCATAAATTTCTAACAGCCTTTTTACAAGATTGTCTTTAAAACCTTCTTTAGTTTTAACTGCTTCAAAAAACAGCATTAGATTTTTCTTCGCCCTTGTTAATGCCACATAGTCATTATTAATACTTTCCATTTTCTCTTTTTTCCTGTTTTTCTCCCTTATTTGCGAATATTCTCCATTAATAAGAACTTTATCATATTTAGGCAGTGTAATCAGAAATTTTTCCACTTTTTCAAACTTTTCGTCATAATCAAAATAAACCGACAAATTATCGTCTTTGAGCTGTCTTCCTGTTTCGTGCTTATAGTAAATTACCGTGTCAAATTCCAAACCTTTTGATTTATGAATAGACATAAGATTTAAAGTATCATTGTCTTCACTGCTCAGCTGTTTTACTTTTTCCCTTTTATTTTCAATATCATTTATAAATTCAAACAAATCATCATACTTTTTCAGAATATTAAAAAATTTAAAAATATTTTTTATATCACTGTTTGTAGAATAAAAATTTATAGCTTCAAATTCTTCTATAAGTCCTTTTGAAAAATTTTCTTTTAAATATCCGCTATTGAGACTTTCAGATAATCCTTTTAATTTTTTCACTTTAAACAATACTTCTGAAAAAATCCGATTATTTCTTGTCATTTCATTTATATGTACATAATTCGACAGACCTTCTTTTCCTTTATTTTCTTTACTCACAAAATCTTCAAACTTTTCACTGCTCTTTTCTTTTATATATTTTTCTATTTCATATCTATTTTCAAGAAAGTATTTTACATGACTGTTAAGACATCCTATTAAGTCAGACCTCATAAATTCAAGAAAATATATAAAGTTATCAAATATAAAAAATTTTATCAGTTTATACAAGGGGAAAATTGCTTTATGTTCTAAAATAGATGAATTACTGTTCATCGTATAAGGTATATTTTCTTCATTCAGTCTTTGGGCAATTTCATTAAGATGACGATTCTTTCTACATATTATACATGCTCTTCCGAGATTTTTTATTTTTCCGTCTTTAATCATACGAATTATCTCTTCAAAGGCAAATTCAGGTTTTTCTTCTTCTTTTGTATACTTGATTTTTCTTTCCTGTAAATAATAACTGAAATATCCTTTCTGATATTCTTCATCACTTCTGTATTTTACAGGAGTGTAAATCCATTCATTGTTATAGTTTTCAAATATCTTATTTATATTTTCAATAATTTCCCTATAACTTCTATAAGATTTATCAAGATTTTCAACTTTTCCTTCAATAAAAACATCCAATTTTTCAAAAAGCTCCTTTTCTCCCCCTCTCCAGTTGTATATACTTTGTTTCTCATCTCCTACACATACTATATTTTCGACACTGTTAAGAAGCAACTTTAATATTTTCCATTGAAGTATACTTGTATCTTGAAATTCATCAACCATTATAATATTTGCATTTCCTCCTATTAGTTCAAAAAAGTCTTCTGTCATTTTTTCATTTTTTACAAATCCCAAATCTTTATTAAATATAAATTTATATGTATAAGTAGAAATGTCAGTGTGAGTAAATCTCTTTGAAGAAAACTTCATTTGTTCAGCTATATTATATATAATATCGGCAATCTCGGTAATTTTATTATGAAGAGGAAGTATTCCGTTTATAAAAATATACTCTGAAAAATTTTTGAGAAATTGTTCTTGACATTCTTTTATTTCTTCTAATATAGCCGTAACTTCTTTTCCTTTTATTTTATTTCCGTTCCATATTTTCCCCTTAAAAAATTCTTCCTGATTTTCCAGTAATATTTCTTTTTTTTCTTTTATATTTTCTGTTTTATTATTGAAAAATTTTTTATTTATTTCTTCAAATTTCTCATATATTTCTTTAAAGGTTCCGTTAATAAATTCTTTTACATTTCCGTTCTTAATTTCTGCTGTTGATTTTATCATATTAAATATATTTTCAATATCACCTACAAACCTGTCATTTGATTTTTTATCAGTTTCAGTTTTAAAATCTCCTGCCAAAATAAATTTTTCATGTATATTTATCACACCTTTTATAAATTCAATATATGTACTTATATTTTTACTATCCCTTTTTTCTTCAAATATAAATTTCATTTTCTGAAAATAGTCATCATTATTCAACATTCTTATTAAAATATCTTCATAAAACTCTTCTTCTTCTTCATCTAATGTTTCATAATTGTAAATTCCGAAAAAAGGAGCTATAGTATTTTTAAATATTTTGTTTGTAAATCCGTCTATTGTATAAATACGTACTTCATCTTTATTTTTTATCATTTCAAAATATATATTCCGAAGTTCTTCCTTATTTATATCTTCTTTAGAAAATCCGTATATTTCTTTTAAATTATTTTCCAAATTTTCCCAGTTATATTTTTCAAAAGCAATCTGATATAAAAAATCATAAATCCTCTCTTTTATTTCAGCAGTAGCTTTTTTCGTAAATGTCATTACAATAATATTTCTGTAATTTATTTTTTTTACAAGCCCTGCAATATATTCAAGGGAAAGTCTGTACGTTTTTCCTGTTCCCGCACTGGCTTTCAGAATCGTTTTACTCATTCTGTCCATCCAGTTCCTCCTCTCTTCTGCATATATCCTTATATTTCCGATAAAAATAACTGTCTTTCCTGTTTCCTAAATTACAATATTCTGTTTCATAATATTCCTTTACAGCCTGTCTTATATCTTTTTCTGTAAGTATTTCTTCAGGTTTCCTATTTTCATCAGTAGTTATTTCTCCATTCCATGTATTTACTATCCATTTTCTTATTTTGTTATTTTCTTTTTCTGGCAGCATTTCCGAATAGTAATCCAGCTGGTTAAAAGTTCTTTTTTCATTTTCATTACTGTCTTTTCCTGATTTATAATCCACAAGTATTTCTTTATTGTCGGTCTGTATATGTAAATCGACTACACCGTTTATATAGGCATTTCGGTATATCTCTTTTTCAGTTTTCATTTTTATTTTTTCTTCTGAGTAAATTTTAACATTTCCCTTTAGACTAAGCTCCTCTGCCAGTTCTTTTAAAAATTTTTTTGCAGATTTTATTATTTCCTGAAAAGATATTTTTTTATAAAAGGCCATATATTCTTTGGGCATTTTATATTCAAAAGAAGCCAATATATCATTCAAAGTATTTTCTATTTTCTTATCGTTTATGATAAAATTTCCATTTTCCAGTGCTTCTTTATTTTCCATAACTACTTTTTCATACAGCAAATGAATTATATTACCGAATACTAACGGATCTATTTTATCTTCTATTTTTTCAAGCTCATATTCATTTATCATCTTTTCAACATAAAATCCGTATTCAAAATCTCTCAGTTTTTCAAAATCATAAAATCCGAGACTTAAATTTTCCGACAACAGTTTTTCTTTGTTTTTTTCAAGTTTTGATTTTTGAAATTTTCCGATTTCCTTTTTTGACCAGAATCCATCTTCTTTTGTAAAGTACATTTTTATAAATTCCAATTCATCTTTTTCGGATATTTCATTTTTTGAAAGCTCTAAAAAATATTTTAGCCTTATTTCTTCCACAACTCCTGCCGAATCTTTATTTTCATCAATATTTTTTATATATGATAAATAAATATTTTTCGCCGACAGAATATTCTGATAAAATTTAAAAATTTCTATTCGCTTTTCATCATCGCTTACAGGTAGTCCCATTTTCACCCTTTGAGTTTTTGAAAATAAATAATTATTTACATTTATCTCGGGAAAAGTGTCCTGTAAATTCAAAAACATAATACTTTCCTTTGAAGTTTCGGAAATTGAAGAAAAATTGTTTATAGTAACTTTTCTTTCTTCCTCTTGTTCGTCTATTTTTTCCAAGTCCAAGCTTATCGCCTTTTTATCCAGATATTTCAGAAACAGTTTCAACAATCCCGCTGATACATTCTGCCCGAAAAATCCACTCCATAAATTATCAAAACTTAAATCTTCAAGAATCATCATTTCGGATAATGCTTCAAAATATTTATCCCTTGTTTTTACTTCTTTTTCCTTGCTTTCAATAAAAATTTCCTCTAAAAATTTATTATATTCAGTTAATGTTTTATATAAATATACACATTCCAGCTTTTCCAAAAACTTAACGAAACTTTCAGTTTCATTTTTACTATTACGATATTCACCTTTGTTTTCTCGGCTATCATTATCTAATTCTGAAAGTTTTTCTCTTGAAATATATTTATAATCACTTGCAATAAGTTCCTGAAGCAGCCTGTAACATTTCTCCAATTTGAATACATTTAAAAATTCCCTTAATTTAAAAGCATTATAAAATTCTTTCATTTTAAAAAGAAATATTTTTTCTCCGTTTTTTTTCGGAATAACTTTAACGCTTTCAAAAATATTATAAATTAAATTCAATATTTTATAAATTTTAGTTTTTTTCATTGTTATTTCAAAGTTATATGTTATTTTATTCTGATTTAAAAGGAAGTAGTCTTCTTCATTATCCATACTTTCATTCTGTGCATCATATATTTTGCATAATATCTCTTTTTCCCTGTTGTTTTTTAAGTTGTTATGAAGTTTTTGCGTAACTCCGAGTAACTGTGCAAATTTATTTTCATATTCATAAAGTTCAATATTTACATCGTATTTTTTTTTAAATATTGCCATATCAGGTAAAGCAAATGTATCTTTTATTTGCAGTTTTACCCTGTCAAACTGATTTTTATCAAGTTGAAGAATATTTACAATTTCAACGCCTTTTTTTTCAATGATGTCAAAAAGCTCCTTTTCAAAAGGAGTAATTTTTACTTTATTTATAAAACATATTTTTTCATATTTTTTTATGAAATTTTCAGATATATTTTCAGTATTTCTTAACATATATGGTAGAATAAGCCCTTTTTCATCTGACTTTATCTTAATTTCATCATTTATTTTCAATAAAGTTCCGAATATTTTTTCTTGCCATTTTTCTATCTGAATTTTTTCATAATCTATTTTGTATTCCTGTAACTCCGAAAAAAGTCCATAAAAATTATAAGCAATATCTATTACATCATAGTAACTTTTTATTTTCAATTCTTTTTTTACCTTATCAGTTAATGAATTATAAAATAAAACTACTTGCTTTTCTTCTTTTAAAACTATTTTATCAGTCTGAAAAAGTTTTTCATAAAAATCATAAAGGTTCATCATTTTAAAATTATGAAAAATATTTTCTCCATTTTTTAAATATTCTCTTTTTATTTCAAAAAACGAAGATGAATTTTCAAATACATATAAAACATTTTTATTTTGATCAAATTTTTCAAATAATATTTTTTTTAAATCTGATCCGAGTCCCAAATATTCTATATTCATCAGTTTTTCTCCTTTTATTTCTTTTCTGATGAATATTATACCATAAAAACGAAATTTTATTTAAAGAATAATATTATTATAATAAATTGTATAAATATTCAAATTTTTATGACTTTTCGTTATTTCATTTTTTTATTCAAAAAACGTACTAAAATGCATATACATATAATACCATACAATATAGTGAATCATATCCATTTTAAAAAAAACGGAACATATATTTACAGTAAGAAGCAATCTTAAAATTATGAAAACCGAATATTCCGTATCTCGAGGTATACCGTTTTTAAACTTAAAATACAGTAAACAAAAATACAATATTAATGTTATGTAAAATGATACCGTCGCCAATGTTTTTTTCATAATAAACCCCTTGTAATTGTAAAAACTAATAATGTAATAAAAGTTGAAATTATACCTCTGATCAGGCACTTCTTTAAACTCATTTTTCCGAACAGTCCGTATATCCCGAAAAATATAATATAAAGCCAAAACATAGTTTTCATTTTATCCAAATAATTCTTAAAAGTTAAAAATTTAAAAAGTGTGTCCACAAATATTGCAAAATATACCATATACAAAAGACCGCCGTATTCCTCTATTATTATTTTTTTTATTTTATTCATTAAAACTGTCTTTTCTTTACATCCCATTATAAGGCCCCCAATCCGGAGTTTTTTTTCTGTTATTGTACCAATTCGGATTTCCTGCAGAATATGTTACTTTTTCATCCTTTTCATCAGTATAATTTCCTCCATTAGTGTATCTGTACAGTAATTTCTGTGCTTTTATTATTTTTTCAGTCTCTTTCTCTTTTCCCGAAGCTTTTATTGCTTTTTTTAAAAAATCCTGCTGCTCCTTAGGCCAGTTTTCATAAGATTTAGTAAATAATAATTTTTCAGTTTTAGAATAATTATCAAAATTATCTTCATTATATATTTTCTTTGCTCCTTCATAAAAAGCATAGGCTATATATTTTTTTTGATACCATCGGGCCGTTTTTGCAGCTTCTATCCCTCTTTCTTTTTCCTTACCTAAAGCTAAAATTAAGGCTGCTCTGCCATTTGACCCGATATTTCTAAATTCTTTAAGCTTACTTACCTCATCTATAGCAAATATCGTCCCGGCTACAAGAGGAGAAATTTTAATTGCAACGGCTTTTGATACTCCTTTTTTCAATAAATAATTTAACACTATTGCTGTTATTGCACTTGAAGTCGCTCCTTTTCCAATATTGTTTTTTATAAATCCCTTAAGAGAATTATCATTATCCAACATCATTGTCGCTTCAATTGAATCTCTATAGTTAGTACCTGTCCAGTCATAGTCTTTGCCTACTTTTTCAACAATTTCATTATCAGAAAGCCCTTTATATAACCCATCCTTTATTTCATATATAGTATCAACTTTGGAATAATCGCGAAATTTATTATTTGAACCGTAAAATTTATCATTAATCTCTATATTCGGATTACTCATCAGTGTATTTGGAGTATTGTCCTTACTTTTTTTATTTTGCTTTCTCTTTTAGTTCCGTTTATTTCTACTTTATTTTTTTTAGTGTATAAAATTTCAAGTTTTTCAAAAGCTTTACTTTTTTCTTTTATTTCAGTCATAATCATTCTCCTTTTTTATTATTTTTTATTAATGACCACTCGCTATTTGATATAAATTTTATGACAATCTATTTTATATGAATATTTTACAATATATAATTAAAATTTGTCAAATTTCTTTCATAATATAGTCAAAATAAATATTCATAGACCTTTAAAACCAAAAAAGAATAAAAAAATATTATAAAATAAAAAAACAGACAGTTAAAGCTGAAAGATTTCTTTATTTTCTTTATTTCTGCCTGTAAATAATTTATTTTTTATTCAATAAAATTACTATTTTAAAATTAAACTGAAAATATTATATAATATATTTTAGTGAATAAAAATCCTATCAAAATATAAAAAAAACATTCTTATTTCAAATAACTTAATATTTTCCTTTTATAATTTAAAAATTTCTCTGATAATTGTATTTCTTCATTATTTCCTTCTCTGTCCATTTCAATTCCGATTTCAGCCGTTATTTCCCCCGGACTTCCCGACAGTATATAAATTCTGTCTGAAAGCAGTATCGCCTCATCTATATCGTGAGTTATAAACAATGTGGACATTTTTATTTCTTTCATTATATCAAGATACCACATATGCATTTTATGTTTTGTTATAGCATCCAACGCACTGAAAGGTTCATCAAGAAGTGCCACTTCATTAGAAAACATATATGTCCTGAGAAGGGCTGCCCTCTGTTTCATTCCTCCTGAAAGCTGACCCGGATATTTTTTTTCAGTTCCTTCGAGTCCAAACTGTGTAAAATAATCCCTCGCCTTTTCCCTTGCCGTTTTTTTACTTTCACCTTTTATTACAAGGGGAAGTGACACATTATCAATAACTGTTTTGAAAGGCAGTAATAAATCTTTCTGAAGCATATAACTTATATTCCCTGATTTTCCCGTTATATCTTTATCGTTCATTTCCACTGTTCCTTTATTTGGAAGCAGCAGTCCTGCAATAACATTGAATAAAGTTGTTTTCCCTACTCCGCTTAATCCTAAAATACATACAAGTTCATTTTCATAAAGCCTGACAGAAATATTTTCAATGACTTTTTTATCTTCGAATTGTACGGAAACATTTTTTGTTTCCAGTTTTATACAGGATTTTTCCTTTTTATTTTTAATTAATATACTCATCTATACTGCCTTTCATTTTATATTTCACATTTTTTATTTTAAGTATTCGTTCGAAAATCCGTATCCTTTAGGAATTTCTTTTTTTACAAGTTGATTTTTAAACAACCACTCATAAAACATATCCCAACGTGTCGGATTTATAATTCCCCACTCGGATACTTCAGCTTTATACTGAGTTGCCAACCACTTCTGACTTGCTATTGCAAGTTCAGGTTTCAGTTCGGGAGCATTTTTTACTAATATTTTAGCTGCTTCTTCAGGATTTACAATTGCATATTCATATCCTTTTTTTATTGCCTTTAAAACTTTTTTTGCTTCTTCAGGATTCTTTTTCAAATATTCATTATTTGCAATAATAACAGGACTGTAATAATCAAGCTCCTTACCGTAGTCGGAAAATTTCAGAAAATTCGTTTTAAGTCCTGCAAGTTCTGTCGCTATACCGTCCCATGCATAATATACCCATACAGCGTCAATATCTGTTTTCAATGCAGTGATAACATCCGTAACCGTATTCGGTATCATTTTTATTTTTTCATAATTTCCTCCATCATCAGTTACTACTTTTTTAATTATTGCCTTTTCTATTTCATCATCCCAAGTGGCATATTTATGATTTTCCATTTTTTTAGGACTGTCTATACCTTTATCTTTTAATGATATTATACCTGAAGTATTATGCTGTATTATAACTGCCACTGCAGTTACAGGAACAGGTGCGTCCGTAGCGAAAGATTTCGCCAGTGTATCCTGAAAACTTATCCCGAACTGAGCTCCTCCGGCTCCTATAAGTGCTGTCGTACTCCCTTCAGGCGGTTGCACTATTTCAACATTTTCAAGACCTTCTTCTTTAAAATATCCAAGTTCCTTTGCTACAAATAACCCTGTATGATTTGTATTTGGGGTCCAGTCAAGAACTATACTTATTTTCGGGGAAGGTGTTTCCGTTGTTATTTTTTCAGTTCCTTCCGCTTTTTTTTCTCCACTTTCTTTATTTCCGGAATTTCCACATGCCACAATAAGAATAAGTAAAGAACTTAAAAACAAAGTTTTTAGAAATTTTTTCATTTTTGTTCATCTCCTTTATATAATTAAAAGTAATTTTATTAAATAGTTTAATATTTTCAATAAATAAAACATATTTTTATTTTTGCTTTGATTTAATTTAAAAATAATTTTTCAGTTATAATACAGCATGTATTTTTTAAAATTATCGGTTATTGTTTTTATTAATTTCATAAAAACAGTATTGTATATAAAATTTATGATTTTGAACTGTTTTTCCAAATTTAATGAAACAAACTTCGCTTTCAATTAAAAACTATATACTAATTTATAATCAAAAAACTATTTTTCCCACGGCATAATTTTTTTCTGTATTTTTCTCACAAGATACATTAAAAATAAGCTTATTGCAGATATGAAAAATATTACTGCAAACATTTTATCAAAAGAATAAGACTTTCTTACTCTTGTCATATACACTCCCAGTCCGTCAAATCCTCCAAGCCACTCAGCAACCACTGCTCCTATGACAGAATAAGATACTGAAACTCTGAGTCCTGCAAAAAAGTATCCTATAGAACTCGGTAACTTTATATGGATAAAATTTTGAAACGATGTTGCTCCCATTGTTTTAAGAAGATTTAAAGCATCTCTGTCAGCAGACTTGAATCCGTCAAGCAATCCGACAGTTATAGGAAAAAAAGATGTAATAATTATTAATGTTATCTTAGGCAACATTCCATAACCGAGCCATAAAACAAGAAGAGGGGCTATCGCGACCGTAGGAATTGTCTGGGTTATAATAAGAACAGGATAAATTGCTTTATATGCAAAGTTAAATCTGTCCATCATAATTGCCGTAACAAAACCCAGAAGAATACCCAGACCTAATCCGAGAAAAGCTTCAGAAAGTGTAAAAACTGTATGATGCATAAGAAGCTTAAAATCTGAAATAAATGCCTTTACTACATCCAAAGGTGAGGGAAGCATAAATTTCGGAACAATTCCGGTCATTGAAAGTATTTGCCATAAAATAAGCATAAAAGCTATTACTACAAAGGGAGCTGTCTTATCGACAGTTTTATTCAGAATGTTTCGAGATTTTCTCCTCAATAGTCAATACATCTCCTTTCGGTCTATAAATTACTTTTATATGAGACATAACTCCCGGAGCCCCTGCTTTTACAGCTATAATCTGACACTGTTTCACTATTTCCATTAATTCTTCATATCGCCCTTCTACTGTAGTTTCAAAAGGGCCTACAAGAGTTTTCAGATTTTTACTTTTAATAAAGGCTATAACTTCATCTATAATTCTTATTGCCTCATCCCTTTCATACACACTTGGTGTCACTTGTATTGCAATACTTGCATTTATTTCATTTGACATTAAAAAATCCTCCTTTAAGTTTTGACAAAAGGAGGTATTTTAATATTTATTTTTACAATTATATTTACATATTATTTATCCGGAGTTTTTCCTGATATTCTTTATGGACAATATTA
Organism: Leptotrichia sp. OH3620_COT-345; assembly: GCF_003932895.1. NCBI lineage: Bacteria > Fusobacteriati > Fusobacteriota > Fusobacteriia > Fusobacteriales > Leptotrichiaceae > Leptotrichia > Leptotrichia sp. OH3620_COT-345. The sequence goes on from NZ_RQYW01000003.1 coordinate 114,593, forward strand.
TTATTTTTTCCTATTTTCTTGTAAAAATTTAATTATTAAATATACTCCCTTCGTCGGCATTATCCGAATCAGGTTTAACGGGTTAAGTTAAAATAACTACTCTCAGCAATATAGCTCCCCGGTATTTTAATTTTCGGTTGTATAATTTAGTATATATTTATTTTGGTCATCTGTCAAATTTATATTTTTATTATTTTATAGTATAACGGATTTACAGTATTTTCAAGTTATACTAACTGTATTTAAAATTTATTCAACAAAAATTTTTCATAATTTTCAAAATTTCTTTACTATTTAATAATTTTCAGGAAATAGTATTCTTTCTACACCCTCTATAATTATATGAAGTATCATCATATGAACTTCCTGTATTCTGTCGGATGTTTCACCCGGAATGATAAATTCATAATCACACATCCCTTTCATTTTTCCACCGTCTTTTCCTAAAAGTCCTACCGTTTTAAGTCCTTTTTCCTTAGCGGTTTTTACAGCTTCGATTATATTTCCTGAATTACCTGATGTAGATATTCCAAAAAAGAAATCTCCTGTCTGTCCGAAAGCTTCCACACCTTTAGCAAATATAAAATTAAAACCGTAATCATTTCCTACACATGTAATATGGGAAGAATCGCTTATACTTATAGACGGCAAAGCTCTTCTATCTTTTCTGAATCTTCCTGTAAATTCTTCTGCAAAGTGCATTGCATCACAGTTACTTCCTCCATTTCCTGCTATAAGTGATTTATTCCCGTTTTTATATGCTTCAGCCAATTCTTCGGAAATTTTTACAGTTTTCTCAATATTTTCACTATTTTCAACAAACTGTTTTACAGTTTCATACGCTGTCATATATGAATTTTTGATATGCTCATTTAACAAAATTATCACCTCATTGTATTTTTTTAATTAGTTTATATGTTTTATTTTATTTTCTTTTCAGTGAACAATGTTCTGTTTATTTTATAGTTCTGTAAAAATTCCACAAATTTTGTAATTCCTTCTTTATCTTCGTTTTCCCTTACAAATACTATCTGAAATTTATCTTCAGATTTTTCAAAACTGTGAATTACTTTTAATGTTCCTTTTGTTATTTCTTCATAAACACTATAATATGGTAACACTGCAAATCCCAGTCCGTTTTTCACGAGATTTTTCATTGTTTCTATACTTCCATTTATAGTTATTCTCTTATCTAAATTAAATCCTATTATTTTTTCAAATAAATCAAGATATTTATTTGTAAGTACTGTGTCTCTTTTAAGTAAAGGCAGTTCCATCAGCTCTTTATAGTCTTTGATATCATTTCCCGCTATTACTACAAAAGGATACTCTTCAGTTTCAATGACTTTTATTTCCTTATCTTCAATAAAGTATTCCTCCATTAAAGCAACATCTACCGTTCCTTCTTTTAAATGTTTTACAAGAGATTCCCTATTTTTTATATATAAATCAAATTCTATTTCAGGATTGTTTTTTCTAAATTCTATCATTATACGAGGTAAAACGGGTTCTCCTATGTTATGTGTGGCTCCGATAGAAATCTTTCCTTTTTTATACTGAAGTATTTTTTTCATTTCATTTTCCATTCTTGAAATCTTTTCAAAAACATCCTGAGACATTTTAAAAAGTTCTTTTCCTGCAAATGTAAGTTTGAAATTTTTGGAATTTCTTTCTATCAGTTGTAATCCTAGTGTATATTCCAGTTTTTTTATCTGTATGGATACTGCAGATTGACTTATATATAATTTTTTTGCAGCTTTTGTAAAACTTTTCTCATTACACGCTTCAAAAAATATTTTTAAGTGATGTATGTCCATCTTAAATTTTCTCCAATCATATATTTTATTTATATTATTATATAATATTTATAATCATTTGTCCAGTATATTTTTAAAGGGACTTTTATTTATACTTCCTAATAAATCTTTTCATATAAACTTTATATAATTTTAAAAATATATATTTACAATCCTTATAAAACACAGTAAATACAACTATTCATTCTAAAAAATTTTTAAATCAAAAGAATATCCCAATTTCTAAAATATAGACTTTGGGATATTCTTTCTTTATAGTCATTAACTAAACAGCTATGTCCAAATTATTCCAGGTTATATATCCTAACTAATTTAACGTTATTTCAGTAAAAATAAAATTTTTATTTTTCTTGTCAAAAAAGTATTTATATGTTTTTCCTGTTTCCACTTTCACATCAGTTTTTACAGGACCATAAGTTTTCGTTACCCTTTTATAAATAATTCCGGGTCTTGTCTGTGAATACATTGCTTCAATAATATGATTTCCGGGAAGAAGATAAATTCCTCCTTTTCTTCCTTCATAAAATGTTACGGGGGTCTGACCGTCTACATTTTTTATATATAATCCCGAATTCTCCATAAACGACTTACTTTCCACAAATATTTTGGAAGCAGAAGGATTTTCCAAAAGCCACTTTTGCGTATTTTCTTTTTTACGTTTCATAAAAATAAATATTCCTACATAATATACCAGGCAAAAAATTATTATTCCTGCAACATAAATTTTTATAAAATCCATTTCATATCCTCCTTTTTGTTTTTTAATTTATATATAATTTGGACACTGTTTAATAATTTATAAATTTTACTATGTTAATTAATTTTCTATTATAATACTTTATTATTTATTAAAGGTCAATATTTATTTTATTTTTTCATTAATTTAATTATTTCCGTTGAACAGCAATTAAAATTTACAAATGAAGCCTTTTTTTAAATTCATCCTTGTATGCCTTATAAGTATAACGAAGCATTACATTCAATACAAATAAAGGTATTGAAGCCCAAATAGACCATGAAAATTTATTACTTATTATAAATTCAAGAATAAGTAGAAATATTCCCACAAAAAACAGGAAAAAATTCATAATTTTTATTTTATCAGATTTATGTTTATCCCATACAAATGAAAATATAAATCCGATAAAACAATAGGTTCCTACAATGGGAATACCCATTTTCAAACTCCATGAAAAATTTTTATTTCCGTAATCCAATATTAAAAAATAAACTGTCAGGCCTGTAAATATAAAAAAAAGATTTTGTCTCATTGTATGTGAATTAAGTAGCACAAATAAAAATAAATCAAAAATCATAATGGACGGTATAGCATAATATCCCCATTTCAGTTCTCCGTATACAATTATATTCTGAAAAAAGACTTCAAGCATTGATATTACTGATATTGTAAAAAAAGACAAAAATACCGCCTTTTTTACTTTTTTTATTTTCAATTCATATAAGTTTATATTAATTACAGGATATTCATAGTTATAAACTGTATTTACCTTTTCTCCATCTCGGATTTTCATAACAGGAGTTTCACAAAGCGGGCATTTTTCTAGACTGTCATCCAGTTCAACCCCGCATTTTACACAATACATAATTTTCCTCCTAACCTTAATATTTTAATAATTTGTAGATATTTTGGATTTTATTCCTCTTCTTCTTAAATAAGTGAAATACTCTTTTTCTATTTCATGATTTGCTGTTAAGTTTCCAAATGAAAGATAAACTTTACTTTCATCACTTATAATTCCCATTTTTATTTTACACCGTTTACTCGGTGGAGGAAGAAATCTAAATCCTTTTATATACTTTGAATATTTTCTGTTCAATTTCAATATTCCTAAATTAGAAACTCCTGTAGTATATCCTCTTTCTCCATAATAATCAAAAATAAAAGGGAAAAAAATTCTTTTTATTAAATAGGGGACTGATTTTATAAATATATTTCTCATTGGATTTATAGCTTTATAAATACTTTTATAAAATTCTTTTTTTGTTATTTTTATTTTAAAGTAATTGTTCACGTATTTAATAATCTCTTCAAGGGTATAACTTCCCAAACTCGGATCAATACTCGGGGTTATATTTATGAAAAAATTCCTATATGTTTTTTCGGAAAAAATTTTCCTTAAATCTACAGGAACTCCGATAACGATCTGTTTTTTTATTTGAGGATATTTATCAAGAAGTATCTTAAAATAAACCGCCAGTAAATATTTTCCAACAGTGGTATTATATTTTCGACTTTCTCTTTTTATATCTTCTATTGAAATTTCTCCTGTAGTTACGTAATACTGACCTTTTTCCAGTATTTTCAAGGGAATATGAAATGCATGTTTTACTGTTTTTTCCTTATTTACTCTTTTCATATATTTACTATATAAATCACTATATTCAGATATTTTTTCATTTTTTGATGATTTTTCCATTTCGTATTTATATTTTAAATTATTAGTTTCTTCATTATTTCCAACTTCTCTCTCATTGACTTCTCTCTTAAAATACTTCATTTCCAGATATTTTTCAATCAAATCTATAAAAAAATCTGATGCTCCAATTCCATCAGTTAAAAAATGGGCAATTTCCAATGATATTTTTTTTCTGAAATAAATAATTTTCAATGGATTTTCTCTTTTTACATCTGTACACGGATATGTGTTTTCAAGTTCTACTGAAAAGCCATTCCTTTTATGCTGAAGATAATTCCAGAAAATACCTTTTTTCAATTCGGAATTATAAAAAGGATATTTTTGCTCCAAAAATAAAGCTGTTTTTTTCAATAAATCAGTATCTATTTCTTCAGACAATAAAACTGATAATCGGAAACATGTTGTCCTTCCCTCGCTTATTATTGATGAATACGTTTTTGCAAATGCGTCTAATTTATACCATTCCTTTGAGTTTTTCATTTCTTTTCCTTCTACATAATTTATAATAATTTGTAATTTTTTTTATAAAAAGATTATGAAAAAAACTTATAATTCAAATTATTTCATAATCAAAAATACTCTATTCACTGAAAATCACAAACTCATTACTTTCAAACAGTGATTTTTCTTAAATTTTTATTTTATACTTACCAAATTATAATTAAAGTATAATTTTATTATTGATTTAACTACACTCATAATTTATTTGTTTAAAACACCTCAATATTCAAAATTTTTCCGAAAAAATATGAAATTATATTTATTGAAAAAACTACTCCTTAAATACAGTAAATTTTACTGTTTTTGAAATATAATGAACATTTTTAAAAATCAAAAAAATTTATAGTCCTTAATCAGAAGTATGGGAGCAACAATGAACCCTTATAAAAAAATTATTTTGTAAGATACTCGACAAGTTTCTTATATCTTTTTTCAGCTTCCTTATATCCTTTATTATATACATTTGTAAGTTTTTCTTTATTTTTTTCTATTCTTCCTAAATTAAGAGGGTTTTCAGGCTGAATAATAAAAACATTGCCCATTTTTTCCTGTTCATATATATATTTCAAAGTTTCATTATATCTTGAAAATCTTGTGTCCATAAGCTTTACAAGCTCAGGGTATTTTTTATATATCATTGCTGAAATTTTCCCAAGTTTACTTTGTTTTTTCCTGTAATTCCTGTCTCTTGTCATTATAATTACGTTTTTTGTATTTCCGTTTTCTATGGATTTTCTTATAGGAATAGGATCGGATATCCCTCCGTCAAGATACACTTCTCCTTTTATCTCGACCATTCGTGACAGGAATGGCAAAGAACTGGAAGCTCTTATATAATTTACATCTTTTCTCATATCATTTATATAAGGGTATTCAGCTTTACCTGTACGACAGTTTGTTATAACCGCTTGAAATTCAATATTATTTTTTAAATATGTTTCATTATCAATAGGATTTAATACGTCGGGTATCTCCCTATAAAGAAAATCCGCCCCGAATAAATCCCCTGTTTTTATCAAGCTGTAAATACTGCAATATCTTTTGTCGTCTAAATAGTCTACAGACACATTATACGCTCTTTTATATTGTCCCGACAAATAACTGCATGCATGGCATGACCCTGCCGAAACTCCTATACATCTATCAAATTTCATGTTCTTTTCAAGAAAAAAATCAAGAACTCCTGCTGTAAAGATTCCTCTTAATCCTCCTCCTTCAAGAACCAATCCTGTTTTCTTTTCATTCATCTTTATTTTCCCCTTTATCTATGGAATATGATTTATTATATCATTTTTCCCTTAAAATTTATACAGACATATTTTATAACTATCCGAAACTATATCGAATGTATTATAAACTCTTTTATTTAAAGAAAACATTCAAAATTTACTATAAATTTTTTTTATATTTCTGGATAAATATACATTATTAAATATTTTTCATTAAACATTTTTTACTTATTTTTCCGTTTATCTGCGGTCTGGTATTTTCCCTTGTTTTTTGCTATAATTAAAAATAAAAAGCAGGTTTATTACAGTAAACCGGAAGAAGGAAATATGGATTTTAAAATACACTCTAAATTTCAACCTACAGGAGATCAGCCCCAAGCAATTGATAAAATAGTAGAAAATATTGAAAACGGTATTACCGACCAGATTCTTCTAGGAGTTACGGGCTCAGGAAAAACTTTTACGGTGGCAAATGTAATAGAGCGGATAAACCGTCCTGCATTAATAATGGCACCTAATAAAACACTGGCAGCTCAGCTGTATAATGAATACAAACAGTTTTTTCCTGAAAATGCAGTAGAGTATTTCGTTTCCTATTATGACTATTATCAACCTGAAGCATATATAATGCAAACTGATACATATATTGAAAAAGATTCTTCCATAAACGACGAGATAGATAAACTGCGTCATGCCGCAACAGCTGCACTTCTTAACCGCCGTGATGTGATAATAGTTGCCTCGGTCTCTGCAATATACGGTCTCGGATCACCCGAAGCATATAAAAAACGTTCTATTCCTATTGATGTATCTACAGGATTTGATAGAAATGAATTAATTCTCCGTCTGATTTCCTTAAGATATGAACGAAATGATATTGCCTTTGAAAGAGGAAAATTTCGTGTAAAAGGTGATATTCTTGATTTACATCCAAGTTATCAGGATACAGGATACAGATTTGAATTTTTTGGAGACGATTTGGAAAATATTTCTGAAATTAATACTCTTACAGGGAAAAAAATAAGAGAAATCAAACGTCTGACAATAATGCCCGCTACCCATTACTTATCCAACGAAGATTCTGAAAAAATGTTTGAAAGTATAAAATCAGAATTGCATGACAGAATAGCATTTTTTGAAAAACAAAATAAACTTCTTGAAGCTCAAAGAATAAAACAGCGAACGGAATATGATCTGGAAATGATAGCCGAAATCGGTTATTGTAAAGGAGTCGAAAATTACTCAAGATATCTTACGGGAAAAAATGAGGGTGAAGCTCCTGATACTCTTCTTGACTACTTTCCTGAAGATATGGTAGTATTTTTGGACGAGTCACATATATCAGTACCTCAAATAAACGGAATGTACAAAGGAGACAGGGCAAGGAAAGAATCTCTTATAAATAACGGTTTCAGACTCCCAAGCGCTTTTGATAACAGACCATTAAAATTTGAAGAATTTTTTGCCAAAGTTCCCCAAGTTGTTTATATTTCCGCTACTCCAAGTGATTATGAACTGGAGCAGTCTAAAGATGAAATAATTGAGCAGCTTGTAAGACCTACAGGTATTGTAGAACCTGATATCGACATCCGTCCTACTAAAAATCAGATTGATGATTTGATGGATGAAATAAAAATAAGAACCGGAAAAAAGGAACGTGTACTTGTAACCACTCTTACCAAGAAAATGGCTGAAGAACTTACCGATTATTATCTCGAATATGGTATAAAAGTAAAATACATGCACTCAGACATCGACACTCTTGAGCGTACTGAAATAATAAGAGGATTACGTAAGGGAGAATTTGATGTCCTTGTAGGTATAAATCTTTTAAGAGAAGGTCTTGATATTCCGGAAGTTTCTTTAGTGGCAATACTCGAAGCTGACAAGGAAGGATATCTGCGTTCAAGACGTTCACTTATTCAAACAATGGGAAGAGCTGCAAGAAATGTAAACGGACAGGTTATACTTTATGCCGATACCATGACAGGTTCTATGAAAGAAGCTATTGACGAAGTGAACAGACGTCGTGAAGTACAGGAAAAATACAACATTGAAAATAATATTAATCCACAAACTATAGAAAGAGAAATAGCGGAATCTATACTAGATTATGAAATTATAAAAGAAGATAAAGCTGAAAAAATTAAAAAAGATTATAAAAATCAGACTGAAATAGAAAAAGAAATAAAACGTCTTGATAAAGAAATCAAAAAATATGCTGAAGAACTGAACTTTGAAGAAGCAATAAAATTAAGGGATAAAATGAATGAATTGAAAAACTTGATATTGGAATTATAAAACATAAAAAATGAAAATATAAATAGTTTAATTAAAAGCAATAAATTTTTAAAATTAAAAGGAGTGAATAAGAAATGAAAATATATTACTATCCATCATGCAGTACATGTAAAAAAGCTTTAAAATGGTTGGATATAAATGGAATTATTTACGAAAAAAAGCACATTGTGGAAGCAAACCTTACAACAAAGGAAATAGAAGATATTTTCAAAAAAAGTGGACTTCCTATCCAAAAATTATTCAATACAAGTGGTAGAGTTTATAAAGAACTGAATTTAAAAGATAAGCTGAAAGATATGTCCGAAAAAGAAAAAATTGAACTTCTTGCATCTGACGGAATGCTATTAAAAAGACCTGTTCTTGTGAATAGAGTATTTGCATTAATAGGATTTAAAGAAGAAAACTATAAAGAAAATCTTTTAAATAGAGAAAATAAAATTTAAAATTATAGAAACAAACTGAAAAATTTAATTTTGATTTTTTTGTGAAATTATTAATATTAATTATACTTACAACATTCTATTTTATATTTCAAAAAATATTCTCCATTGTGTTTTTTGACTTTTTTGTAATGTTTTGTATGTTTTTAGGATATTCAGGTTTCGGTTCTTATAAAATGGAAAATTCAAATATAATATTTTTTATCATTATTTGTTTCTTTATGCTACTCTTTTTACTAACACCTTTTGTAATAATTTATTTTTGGAGATATTTATCAGGAAAAACTTTGAAAAAAGTAAATAAAACCGTATTAAGTTCAGTAATATTAATAATGCCGTTTTATTTTTTATACAGTTTCAATATTTCTCCTAAAACATATGTTAAAGGTATTTTTTTACCTGTAACATTCCATATTATATTTTCTATCGATCTTATTTTCGAAAAAAGAATAAAGTAAAATTAAAAATTAAAAATCAAAAATAAAAAAGAGGTAAAATAATGGACCCTACTATATTTTCAGTAAGTGAAGTAAACCGAGCAGTAAAACAGTTTCTTGAGGGAACATCAACTTTTAAAAATATGTATATTCAAGGAGAGCTGTCCAATATTACATACTATCGTTCGGGACATCTTTATTTTACTTTAAAAGATGACAAAGCCAGTGTAAAGTGTGCCATTTTCAAATATCTTTATAAAAATGTCCCCACTGACTTAAAAGAAGGCGATCATGTTAAAATAATGGGAAATGCTACAATATATGAAGCCAACGGTTCTTTCCAGATAATAGCTGAAACTCTTGAAAAAAGCAATAAAGCAGGTTCTCTTTATGAAAAAATGGAAATGCTTAAAAAATTCTATTTTGAAAAAGGATATTTTGATGATTCCAATAAAAAGCCTCTTCCTCTACTTCCTTTAAACATAGGAGTGGTAACCGCTGAAACGGGAGCTGCAATAAAAGATATAATAAATACAGTACATAAAAGATTCAAAAATATAAATATTTATCTTTACCCGTCAAAAGTTCAAGGTGAAGGAGCTTCTGCCGAAATTGCTTCAGGAATAGAGTTTTTTAATAAAATGAAAGATAACGGACAACTTGATACAGATGTCATAATAATAGGACGTGGCGGCGGTAGTATTGAAGATTTATGGGCTTTCAATGAAGAACCTGTGATAGAAGCTGTTTATACTTCTGAAATCCCTGTTATTTCAGCAGTGGGGCATGAAATTGACAATCTTCTGTCAGATTTAGTTGCCGACAGACGGGCAGCTACTCCCACTCAAGCTGCAGAAATACTTATCCCTGTAAAAGAAGAATTTATAAACGGACTGAAAATCAAAAAAAATACTTTAAATAAATTTCTTCTTAATAAAATCAGTTTTGTTAAAAAGGAACTCGAACATAGGAAAAATAATTATTATATTAAAAACTACATAAGTATCCTGAATGACAAAAAACTTCAGTTAATAGAAAAAGAGCGGAAAATATCAAGAGAACTTAGAAGAATTACTGAAAAATCAAGAGAACAATTTAATTATAGAAAAAATCGTTTTGAAAAAATAAATTTGAAATTTATAATTGAACAGAAAAAATTATATATTGAAGCTCTTGAAGATAAACTTAATACTGCTATCCAAAGAAAAATAAAAAATCTAAAAGATGGCTTACAATATAAAAATGCAAAATTATCAGGATATTCAGTGAATGACATTTTAAAACAAGGATATACAATAACAAGAAAAAACGGAAAAGTTATAAAAAGAGGAATCGAACTAAGTAAATCAGATAATATCGAAATACAATTTTCAGACATAAAAGTAAAAAGTATAATTAAATAAAGTGAGGTGACATTATGCCCAAAAGAAAAGACTATCTTTCATGGGATGAATATTTTATGGGAATTGCATTTTTATCAGGAATGAGAAGTAAAGATCCTTCTACTCAGGTAGGTGCATGCATTATTGATGAGGACAGAAAAATAATCGGAATTGGTTATAACGGTTTCCCTGTAGGAAGCTCTGATGACAGTATGCCATGGAATAAAGACGGAGATTTTTTAGATACAAAGTATCCTTATGTTGTCCATGCCGAACTTAATGCTATCTTAAACAGTATAAAATCTCTTAAAAATTGTACTATTTATGTAACACATTTTCCATGTAATGAATGTGCAAAGGCAATTGTCCAGTCAGGAATAAAAAAAGTAATCTATTTTTCCGATAAACATAAATCTCTTAGCACTACAAAAGCTTCACAAACTATTTTTAAAAATGCAGGAGTAATAACGGAATACTTAAAAATTAATAAAAATGAAATTTTAATAAAATTTCAGGATTAAAAAAAGAAAATTTTTAAAAAAAGAAAGCAAAAAAATAAACTTTTTTAACAAGTTTGATAAAAAACTTCCAATTCAAATTATTTCAAATTCGAAAATACTATATTAATAAAAAATTAAAAACCTGTTCAGCTCAAACAATAATTTTTCTTAACATTTGCCCTGTATTTTTTCATTGAAATAATTTGAATGCCTAAGTTTTACTATAATTCAAATATATATTTTCATTACAATTTAACTAAGCTTTTATTTAAAATGATTTTTTTTATATTATTTCTCCTTCAACATACAAATTTTACAGTATAAAAAATATAATGAGTAAATATCATAAAAAAGTCTTTCTTATTTCTATAGCAAATAGATACTTTTAAGTATCTGTAAAATTTCAATTGATAATTTTTGAATTTATCTTTTACAAAAAAAGTTAAATACATTTTTTATAAAAAATCTAAAAACTTTAAATTCCCAGATTTAAACCATATGATTTAAAAATTTCTTCCGCCTTTTTTATTTCTTCCTTTGTAGGCGTTTTAACATTTTCAAGTTTATATTCTTTTCCTACTTCTTTCCATTTATATCCTCCCATTTGATGAAACGGCAAAATATCAACTCTTATTACATTTTCAAACCGTGATACAAACTTCGCCCATTCATGCAAATCTTCTTCATCGTCTGAATACCCGGGAACAAGCACATATCTCACCCATACAGTTTTATTTATATCTGACAGGTACTGTGCAAATTTCAAAGTATTTTTCAGATTTACCGAAGTCAATGTCTTGTATTTATTTGGATTAATGTGTTTTATATCCAGTAAAACAAGATCCGTATATTCAAGAACTTCTTTGACTTTATCATTAAACATATAGCCTGAAGTATCGATTGCTGTATGAATACCGTTTTTTCTGCATAGTTTAAATAATTCCTTGACAAACTCAGGCTGTATCAATGGTTCTCCCCCTGAAATTGTAACTCCTCCACTTTTTATAAATCCTTTTACTTTTAAAATTTCTTTCATTACTTCTTCGGGAGTCATCATATATTTTTTATCACTGATATTCCATGTATCCACATTATGACAATAAAGGCATCTCAAAGGACATCCCTGTAAAAAAAGAACAAATCTAATTCCCGGTCCATCTTTTGTACCGAAAGATTCAAAAGAATGTACATATCCTACCACAATTTACACCTTATTTCTTCAATTTATATTTTACAGTAAATTATGTCGCTTAACGTATACTGTTTATGTATAACCGTCAGGCGACATAATTCTTTTTTTTATAATTATTTTATATTGTAATACAGTTTAAACTAGAATTTATCAGATATAGTTCTGTTAATAACATCTAACTGTTGTTCTTTAGTCAGTTTTACAAAGTTCACTGCATATCCTGAAACTCTTATCGTAAGTTGAGGATAGTTTTCAGGTTTTTCCATTGCATCTTCAAGCAACTCTCTTCCAAATACATTTACATTCAAATGATGTCCTGTCTGGTTAAAATATCCGTCCAATAATCCCACAAGATTTTCTTTTTTCTCCAATTCATTTTTTCCTAATGTTTCAGGTGTTATTGCAAATGTATAAGAGATACCGTCATTTGCATCTTCAAATGGTAATTTTGCAACTGATGCAAGGGATGCCACAGCTCCTCTCGTATCTCTTCCATGCATAGGATTTGCTCCCGGTCCGAAAGGTTCTCCGGCTCTTCTTCCATCAGGAGTGTTTCCTGTCTTTTTACCGTATACCACATTTGAAGTTATAGTAAGTACCGATTGTGTAGGTATTGCGTCTCTATACATTTTATGACTTCTTATTTTATCCATAAATACTTTTACAACTTTAACTGCCAGTTCGTCAGTTCTGTCATCGTTATTTCCGAAAGGCACGTATTCTTTTTCATTTATATAATCAACAGCATCTCCTTCTTCATCTCTTACTATTTTTACTTTTCCATATTTAATAGCTGCCAGTGAATCTGCTATTATTGACAGTCCTGCTATTCCAAATGCCTGTGTTCTCTTAATATCCACATCATGCAATGCCATTTCCAATGCTTCATATGAATATTTATCGTGCATATAGTGAATGATATTCAAAGCTTTTACATAAGTTTCAGCAAGCCAGTCCATCAATTTATCAAATTTTTCCCAAACTTCATCATATTCCAGATATTCTCCTTCAATCTTAGAAAATTTACCTTCAGGAGTAACCTGTAATTTACTTTTTTCGTCTTTACCTCCATTTATAGCATAAAGCAATGCTTTAGGTAAATTTACCCTTGCTCCGAAAAACTGCATTTGCTGTCCTATTGTCATAGGAGATACACAGCATGCTATTCCGTAATTATCTCCGAACTGAGGTCTCATTATATCATCATTTTCATATTGTACTGACGAAGTATCTATTGAAACTTTCGCACAGTATTTTTTCCAGTTTTCAGGCAGACTTTCACTCCATAATACAGTCAGGTTAGGTTCAGGAGATGTTCCCATATTGTACAATGTATGTAAAATTCTGAAGCTGTTTTTTGTTACAAGGGATCTTCCGTCCATTCCCATTCCTCCGATTGATTCTGTAACCCATACAGGATCTCCGGAAAATAATGCATCATATTCAGGAGTTCTCAAGAATCTTATAAGTCTTAACTTCATAACAAAGTGATCCATAAATTCCTGTGCTTCCTGTTCAGTTATTTTTCCTTCTTTCAAATCTCTTTCAATATATATGTCAAGGAATGTAGACACTCTTCCGATACTCATTGCCGCACCGTTCTGATCCTTAGTAGCTGCAAGATAAGCGAAATAAGTCCATTGGATAGCCTCCTGAGCATTTTCAGCAGGTTTTGAAATATCATATCCATATGCTTCCGCCATTCTTTTCAGAGCTTTTAAAGCTTTCACCTGTTCAAAAAGCTCTTCTCTTAGCCTTATAAGGTCTTCCGTCATTTCTATCGGATCACATTTTGCAAATCTTTCTTCTCTTTCCGCAATCAGTCTGTCCACTCCATAAAGAGCCACTCTTCTATAATCCCCTATTATTCTTCCTCTCCCATAAGCATCAGGAAGCCCTGTTATAATTCCTGTTTTTCTCGCTTTTCTTATACTATCCGTATATGCTGAGAATACTCCGTCATTATGTGTTTTTCTATATTTTGTAAATACTTCCTCAGTCTGGGGATCCATTTTATAACCGAATGCTTCCAGACTATTTATAACCATTCTTAATCCCCCGTTAGGAAAGATAGCTCTTTTTAAAGGAGCATCAGTCTGAAGTCCCACTATTTTTTCAAAATCTTTGTTAATATATCCCGGTCCATAAGCATCTATCTGAGAAGGAATTTTAGTTTCAGCATCGTATATTCCTTTTTCTCTTTCTACCTTAAATTTTTCTTTAAGTGAGTCCCATAATTTCACAGTAGCTTCAGTTGGTCCTGCAAGAAAGCTTTCATCTCCTAAATATTCAGTATAGTTTTGCTTGATAAAATCAGTAACATCTATTTCTTTAATCCAGTTACCTTCTTTAAAATCTCTCCACGCGTCCATTATTCTGCAACACTTCCTTTCTTTCTGTTTCGTTTTATTTATTTTTATTTCTTATTCCTTTTTTATTATAACTCATTTTCATTTGAAAATCAAAGGTTTTTTTACATAACTTCTTTTTTTTTCGTTTTTTTATTTTTTTTAAAAAAAATTTTTTTTAGAATATCTTTTTTTTCAATGTTTTCAGTATTTCAGAGGTATAAAAATTTTTATTTTTTATCCCCTTGATAATTTTTTATCATTTGTTTTTAATTAGAGAGATATATATTAATGTTTATATTTTAAAATAATAAAATCGACATCTTCAAATTGTACGTACAATATCTGTAAATACTGTTGACAAATAGTATAAAAAAATGTATCATTCTTAATAATAAACAATTTAATATACTTAAATTGTTTAAATTTATTTTTTTAATTTTCATCTCAATAACTTCAATAGAAAATATATAAAACAGATTATATTTCCAATAAAAAAATCAATTTTATTTGTATTTTAAAAAATTAAACTTAAAAAAACGAAAGGAAAAATATGTCGAAAAATTTTAAAAACAGTCTGACTCCTGTATCAATCTTAGTTGGTGTTATAGGTGCCGTAATAGTCACAGCAAGTTCATTCTACATAGTCCTGAAATTTGGTGCACTTCCATGGCCTACAATCATGGTTACTATGATTTCAATGTCCGTATTGGGTATTTTTGGAAGAAAAGATACAGGAGAAATAACAATAACACACACTATTATGAGTGCAGGTTCCATGGTTGCAGGAGGTGTTGCTTTCACAATGCCCGGATATCTTATTTTAGGAGGAAAACTCCATAGTATAAATAAATCCGTATTCTTAACTACTGTATTAATAGGAAGTATTTTAGGTGCTATTTTGTCTTTTATTTTCAGAAAAAAACTGATTGAAACGGATAAACTGGAATTTCCCGTAGGTGAGGCTGCCTATAATCTTGTAAAATCCGGGAAAAACAAAAAAAGAACTAAATTCGTGACTGTAGGGACAATATTCAGTACAGCTGTGGCAATACTTAGAGATTATACTTTCCAAAAAGGGAAAGTTCCCATTATTCCTACAATATATTCAATAAAAAATGGTCTGTTAAGTTTTTATATATCTCCTTTACTACTGGGAGTAGGTTATATCTTGGGATTTATGAATACATTTATATGGTTTTTGGGAGGAGCTGTCACTTACTTAATTGCCAAACCTCTTTCAGGCTACTACAATATAAAAGATTTTGATATTATAAAAAATAGCTTTGGTATGGGATTCGTCATAGGTATCGGTGTTTCTGTCATCTTAAAAATTATAATAGATACAAAAAGAGCAAATAAATTTAAGCGTATAAAAAATAATTCTTCAAATATAAAAATTATATTGTTTCTTTTTTCAGTTGCAGGAATTATACTTATTTCTTTTATTTATAAGCTACCTGTATTTCTTTCTTTTGTATTAATTGTAATATGTATTCTATGCACCGTCATTGCAGGATATACAACCGGAAAAACGGGAATTAATCCAATGGAAATATATGCCATAATATCTATACTTGTAATTTCTTTTCTAAATGTACTATTAAACGGTCTTAATATAGGTGGGGTAAAATTTTCTACAAACATAAATCTCCTTACTTTATTTCTACTTTCGTGTATAGTTTCAGTAGCATGCGGTCTTGCAGGAGATATATTGAATGACTTTAAATCAGGATTTAAAATGAAAGTCAGTCCAACTGAACAGTTTATAGGAGAATTGATTGGAGCTGTAGTCAGTTCATTTGTAGTAACATTTCTATTTTTTATCTTTTTTGATATTTATAAAAACATAGGTCCTCAAGAAAACTCCGAACTGATTGTGCTCCAAGCTTCTATTGTAGCTTCAGTAATAAAAGGCATTCCTTTTATCCATATATTCTGGATAGGTCTCACTATCGGATTCATCCTTAATATACTTAATATCCCGGTCCTTACATTCGGTATAGGTATTTATCTTCCTCTTTATCTTACATTGCCCGTATTTATTGGAGGAATGGTAAACTTTATATCTTCACGGATATCTGAAAAATTTTCTTCAGATATGCTTCTGTTTTCAAACGGTCTCATGTCGGGAGAAGCTATTGTAGGAGTTATTTTATCAATACTTGTGTATATTAAGATTTTTATATGATTTATGTGATATAATTGAATTAACATTTAAAACTAATAAAACCGAAGGAGGATTGCAAAATTTCTTATAATTTTGCATATATAATACTATGATTTTAGGATTTGATATAGGAAACACGCATATTGTACCTGTATTTTACAGTAACAACGGTGAAATTAAAACCTCATTCCGTATTCCTTCAAACTTACCTTTTACTGAGGATACTTTATTTTCAACATTAAAAACATTAGCAGATAATAACGATATTGATATTTATGCTGTTTCTGACATTATCGTTTCTTCTGTTGTTCCTCATATTAATGAAATTTTTGAATATTTGGGACAAAGCTATTTTAAAATTCAGCCTAAATTTGTCTCTTTAGACACTGTAAATGATGAAATAAAATTACTTGACGGTATGGAACGAGGGCTGGGAGCTGACAGAATAGTAGACATTTTAGCTGCAAAAAAACTGTATCCTGATAAAGAACTACTCATTATTGATTTTGGAACAGCGACTACTTTTGATATGATTAAAAATTCCATTTACATGGGCGGATGTATATTACCGGGAATCGAACTATCCATAAACACACTATTTAACAACACTGCTAAACTTCCTAAAATTAAATTCTCAAAACCTGATACCGTTTTTGGAACAGATACAGTTACACAGATTAATGCAGGCATCTTTTATGGAAATGTAGGAGCTGTAAAAGAACTTATTTTTCAATATAAGAAAGAAATGCCCGCCGCCTACATAATTTCCACAGGAGGACAAGGCAAAAAAATATCGGAACACATTCTTCCTGTTGATGAATATATTCCAAAACTGGGGGAAATAGGAATATTTGAATTTTATAAACTTCATAAAGGAGCAAAATGAAAATAAAATTTAAAAAATCATTTATAATTATCCTCATTTTAACAATAATTATATTTTTAAGTTTAAAAATCACAAAATTTCTTTTATATCATGAATATAATATAAAAAAGTTCGGAAATAAAATCGATAAAGGAATTGTCATCACATTTCACGGAATTTACGGTGAATCCGAAGATATGAAAATTATTACCGAAATTTTAGAAAATAAAGGTTATGCAGGTATAAATATACAATATCCTACAACAGAAGGGACAATAGAAGAAATTACCGAAAAATACATTTCTAAACAGATAACCTTATTAGATGAAATTGTTGAAAAAGAAAATGTCCGACGTCAAAAAAAGAATCTCCCTGAGATTAAACTGAACTTTGTTGTTCATTCTTTAGGTTCAGTAATTTTAAGATATTATTTAAAAACCCACAAAATAAAAAACTTAGGAAAAACCGTTTTTATATCTCCTCCGGCTCATGGGAGTCAGCTGGCTGACTTCCCTATATCTGATTTTATTAAAGGAACTTTAGGTGAAGCAGTAGCTCAGTTTAAAACTTCTTCCACCAGTTTTGTAAATACTTTGGGAGAACCTGAATATGATTGTTATATAATAATAGGAAAAAAATCAAATAATTTTCTTTACTCAATGATTATTCCGGGAGATGATGATGGAATGGTTCCTTTTAAAACTTCAAGATTAAATAATTGTAAATATAAAGTTTTTGAAAATGATACCCATACAAGTATTTTAAAAAATGAAAAAGCTATTAATGAGATCATTGACTACCTTGAAAACTATAAATAAATTTAAATTTTTTCTTTAGTAAGGGCTGCTCTTATGTTCTCCAATACAATAATGAATATATTATTTATACTATTTTTTATTTTTTTACTTCTCTAAATATTATATATCCATTTTTGAAATAAAATTTTATTAGAAATAAATTATTTATAAGCATGGTAACAAAAAACCACTTAAAAAAGAGTTTTTTCATTAAAAGTGGTTTTTAGCTTTTCCAAAATCTATTTTTTTTACTGTTTCATTTTTACTGACAAACTTTTATTTCCTATAGATTTTTCTTTATTCGTAAAAAACTTTTCTATTATTAAACAAAATTTTGTACAAAAAAATGATACTATAAAATAACATTACCTCAGTATAAATTATTATTCTTATTTTTTCTTTTTAAAAATTATGTTCATTTTATTTTTTGTATAATGCTCGGAATTTTCATATATATCATTATTAATAACTCGAATTACATCCTATATCATTTCTCTTCTGCTAGAATAGAGAAAAACAGAAAAGACATTAACTGCCATATAAACTAAGGAATAAATAAAAAATTTATTTATTCTTTAAGATGAGGCGTTCTGACAAGGACAATCACTTTATAATTAATTTTATCCTTTTATTACAAAAAGCTAAATCTCTTTCAGAAAACTCTTTCTTAATTCTTCAGTTCATAAAAAATTGTTTATTTATATTTCTGTCAATGACTAATGAATTTTGATATTTTATATTCTTATTGAAAATACAAACTTTAAAAACTTAAGTATATCCTGTCCTGATTATTTATTTTTTATATATTCCTTCCAGTTTAGCCGTAGCAAGTATATGTCCTTCCATTTTTTTATATAATTCATTTAAATAATATCCTTTTTTTAAATTCAATTTTGTATCCAGTGCATAAATTATTATTGTATAGGTATGATCTTTAGGAGGCATAGGTCCACCGTAAAATGAAGCTTCTTCTTTTGAAAATTTTGCTAACGGACTTATCCAACTGTTCACTCCCTGAATCAATGTTTCATTTTCTCTACTTTCATTTGCTTCCAATTTTACTTTATCCTTAGGAATATCAGCAACTGTCCAATGTATCCAGCTCATTCCTACAACAGAAATTGCATCATGATCCAACATAACAATAGCATAACTCTGTGTTCCTTCCGGACTGTTTTTCCACTCTAAAGGCAGAGATTTACTTCCTACCCCTTTTACCTTATCTTTTCCTTTTCCTCCAAACTGCTCATCAATAATTCCATTTTTTATTCCTTTACTTTCTAAAGTAAAAGTTCTTTCCATTGTACTTTTCATTTCTTTACTCCTCATACTTGGTTTCATCTTTGTAAATGTTAAACTGAAACACAATATTAAAGCTACTGATATTAAAAATTTTCGTGACACATTCATCATCCTTTCTTTTAAATTTTTATGTTCAATTCTTTTTTATCACATTCTTTCAGTAGAATCAAGTAAATGTGATCATAATATAAAATAATATATCAAAAATATAAAAACTGTTCTTATATTTTAAAACAATTTCTAATAACTTTTTTAGAATTCGTCTGAAAATTCAAATTATAATTTCACCACTTTTCTGATAAGGGAAAAGAAAATACAGGAAACTTTTTTATATGGAAAAAATATAATTATCAAATCAATACTTAGAACAAAATTAAAAGTTTTTATATTCTTTTCATTCTTTCCTCAAAGATTTTAAGCCTTTTTGAGATATCCTCTTTTATTTTTTCTTCAACTTTTTTTCTCATTTCGCTTTTTCCTATTTCTTTACCTTCTATAGTATTCTTATATTTAGGTGGAACTTTTCCCGTATAAGTTATTTTTTTTACAATATTTTCTTCTTCTATGTAATTTGAATATTTGTCTTTATACAACTCTCCATCTATTCTTAATTGATAGTTTATTCTTATCTTTTCTTTTAAAATAACTGTAATTTTTTCAAAATTATATACTTCATATATCGGTTCTAATTTGTCAGATATCCCCACACGTATTTTTTCTGTGAGTTTTTCAGTTTTCTTTTCCTTATTTCCTGAATTTATTCTATATTCATCTCTTTCATCGTATTCCACTATAAGTTCGGAGTCCGTATTATCTATGTAAGCTATATCTTTCAGACTCTTTTCTATTATATTGTTATATTTCATATTTCCCACAAACTTATAACTGAAAAATCCTTTTTTATAGTACATATCCATGAGTTTTGAAGTGTCTTTATAGCCTCTCACAAAATAATTGGATTTTTTGAAATACTCATATGCTTTTCTGTACTTTGCTTTCTTACTGCTTTCATTTAAAACCTGTTTTCCCATTTCATAGTATTTTTCAGCATCATTCAAGTCCGCTTTTTCTTTGTTTTCCTTATATTTATTATAGGAATTTTTGTAGTTTTCCTCATATCTTTTATATGTTTCTGATGCTTTTAGAAATGTTTTTTCAGCATTTCTGTAGTTTTTTATTTCTTCAAGTTTTTCAGCAATTTTTATAAGATTATCCGCTTTTAACTTCGAAGCATTTCTAATTATATGACTATATTTTAAAATGTTGTTTTTTTCCATACTACCGGTTATTCTGATGTAATTATCCAATACTTCCAGTTCTTTTGAAGCTTTATCATATAAACTTTCTGCATAATAGCTGTTAACCCTTCTAATTATACTTTCACTTGTTCCTTTATAAAATTCTTCAGCAGAATATTTTAATGTAAAATCAGTAAATTCCTTTGTATACTCTCTTAAATCAAGCATTGTATATATTTTAAATAAATTTACTCCTGCATTGATTTTTTCACTTTCATTTACTGTACCGGAAATTATTCGTAAATAATGTTCTGTAATATTTGAGAATTTTGATATAATTTCCGTTTTTACTTTAGGATTTACCTTTCTTATTCTGTTTTCATTTTTATCAAAGTATTTTAAAGTCGTTTCAACACTTTTTACATATTCTCCTCTCGCATATTCCTTTTGTGCCTTTTCCAGATCACATGATATTATGCTGAGAATTGTTAGTATAAATAATAATATTCTTTTCATTTTTTAATAGTATTCTATATTAGTAATACTATACTGTCCACATCCTTTCAATTATTTTCAGCTTTTGCCAACGGAGTATTCTATCACATCTTATTTTGATTTTTGAAATAGAATTCTATTAGAAATGGATTATTTATAAGTACAGTATTAACAATTTTGAAAACCACTTAAAAATGGATATTTTCTTTATTTTCCATTAAAAGTGGTTTTGTATTTTCCAAAATTAAAAAATTTTACTTATTACTTTACTTCTACTAACAGACTTGTGTCTTCCACATATTTCTTTTCTCTATCTACAAAAGCTTTTCCTCTTATTGACCAGAGTCCTTTATGAGGGAATGACACTACAAAGTATCCGTTATCATCGGTATAAGTTCTTATTGCCGTTTTTTCTTTCTGAAGCTGACCTGTGAATATCCCCTTTTTCATATCTATTTTACCGTTTATATAGTCTATAGACACATCAGTATTTTTCATAGGATTCCCTTTCTTATCAACTAAACATCCTTTAAATACTGAATTTACATTAACCATGGAAGGATTTGTAAACGGTATTATTTCATAATATCCATCTGCCACTCTTTTTTTCCAGTCATCTCCTTTACTTCCATCCTTTGTTATGACCGTTTTTACGATTCCGTTAAATGTGTATGAAATATTATCATCCAGAGTTTCTCCCGGAACTGCGACTATAACCCAGTCTCCTCCACCTTTCAATTCACTGTCCATTGTGAAATCCAAAGTTCTTCCCGATGCTTTATCAGTTTTTATATGTCCTTCTTTCACCTTAGAAGTCAGATTGATTTTTTCTCCGTTGTGTAGTGCAAACACTTTTTCAGCCAGATGTGTCTTATCCTTTACTTTACCCACAGGGATAGGTGCTTCTTCCCCTCCGTCATCAGGGTGTCCAAACATTATCTTAAATTGTACTGATGATTTTCCTGTTACATTTAAAGTATCAGTGTAAATAAATTG
Organism: Leptotrichia sp. OH3620_COT-345; assembly: GCF_003932895.1. Lineage (NCBI taxonomy): Bacteria > Fusobacteriati > Fusobacteriota > Fusobacteriia > Fusobacteriales > Leptotrichiaceae > Leptotrichia > Leptotrichia sp. OH3620_COT-345. The sequence continues at coordinate 137,041 of NZ_RQYW01000003.1, forward strand.
ATTATGTGCATATAGATTTATTCCTGCAACTAATACTGCTAAAACTCCTAAAAATTTCTTCATCAAAATTACCTCCTGTTTTTTTATATATTAAATTTTAATATACTGATTATATATTCATACTGATATTCTGTTACTTTTGTGTCATTTTCTCTTTCCATTCTCCAAGAGAATCCGATTTTTCAATATTTTCTTTCCATTTACTCATTTCACTTTCTTCAAGTTTAGGACCTTTTTTGGAAATAATATGCCCCGGACCACCGTTAAATATAACTTCATATTTTGGAGTTAACGGTTTTATAACTGTCATTGAACTTTTACTGCCAAACTTCCCTTTAAATATTATCATCTTACCTTCATAAGTATCTTCAGGGCCGTTATACGGCTTATCTTTCACTATTATCACTTCAAGGCCCTCAGCTTTCTCTCCGTTTGAAAATCCTGCTTCAATATAAACAGTACCGTCTTTATTATCATCTACTGATAATACCGGAGCATGAGCGAAAACCATTCCTGAAATGGTAAATAAACATGCTAATATAAATTTTTTCATATATTTCACCTCTATTTTCTTTATTTTTCTACTTTAAAACTTTTATTAATTTTTCAATGTTTTCTTTCATTCCTGTCAGATAACCGTTAGGATCCATTTTTCCATTTACTTCTCTCGGTATATTGAAAGTATCGAGAACTATAAATTTTCCGCCGTTTTTCTCTATTTCAGAAATAATTTCCTTTTTCAGCCATTTATCAGAAATAATAATTTTTGATTTATTTTTTTTTATTATTTCTTTTATATTCCCGACAGTTATTTCTTCAGGTTGGATATAATTTACAAAAATATTTAATTCATTGAACAAATAATCCAGATTCTCTGTGGGAGATATTACTGAAAGTGTAGTGGTTCTTATTGTTTCCTTTAAATATTTATTTTCTGTTTCTCTCACCGCTTCAGTAAATTTACTCAAATTTTCCATTATTTTTCTCTCATTTTTCGGAAAAAGTCTTACTAAATCTTCTGCTATTATCTGAGCCATTTTCATCGCATTTTGATGACTAAGCCATACATAGGGATTTCTGTCGCCATTTCTATAACTTAAAAGTGATAGAGCTGAATAATCATTGTCTGAGAAAGAGTAACTTGCATCAATTTCAACAATTTTTATATTCTGTCTTCTTGCATATTCATACAAATAATCATTTCCCCAAACTTTTGCTACATCTATCACTGCTATGGAATTTTTTGCAACAGATAAATCAAGATTTTTATTATCAAAAGCAGACTTTCCATAATCCATTGAAACATCAGAATCAAATATAGAATATATTTCTATATCGGTATTTTCTGTTATATTCTTAGCAATAGAATATATCGGTTGAATAGATGTCAGAACTTTATTATTTCCATATAAAATATTCATTGTCAAAATAATTAATAAAATTAACGTTTTTTTCAATGTTTTCTCCTTTCTCCATTTATTTTTATTCACTTTCACTAAATTTTTGACTTACATTTTTTATTATTATCGTTATAAAAAATATAAATGATGCAGTAAGTATTATTGCTCCTCCTGACGGTATGGATATGTTATAATGAAGAGGAATAAGCACTCCTAATATACAACTTGTAAGTGAAAATATTATACTATAAAAGAAAAATCCTTTCATTGAACGGGATAAATTTTTAGCAGATGCTGCAGGAATTAATAACAATGCTTCTACAAGTGCCGCTCCTATTATTTTTACTGAAACTATTGTGACTACAGTTACCACTATTATAAATATATATTCTGTCAGCTTTACATTTACACCTTTTACCGTTGCGATATTAGTATTAAAACTCGAAAGCAGCATTTTGTTAAACAACGGTATTAATATTATTGTCAAAATCAATATGGTAACTATAAGAATAAGTATATCAAAGTCAGTGACAGTAAGTATCGAACCGAACATAACATTTTCAAGCATATGGAAATTTGCTTTAGATGAAACAAAAATGAGAAGCGAACCTCCTAAAGCTATGGAAATTGATAAAAATATTCCTATAAGAGTATCTGCAGACATTTTTGTCCTGTTTTTTGTGTAATTTATAAGTAATCCGAACAGTATACAGTAAGTAAACAGCATTATATAAGGTGCGTTATAAGGCTCCCCTGCCAGTATTCCGAAAGCTATTCCCGTGAGAGCGGCATGTCCTATAGCTTCAGAAAAAAATGCCATTTTCTTAGTTACTACCATTGTTCCTATTCCTCCTAAAATTGTCCCGATAAATAAGGTACATATAAGGGAATTTATTACAAAGGCATATTTAAAATATTCAGGCAAAATCTGACGATTAACCATATCTGTAAAAAAGCTCCTTATTATTTCAAGCATTTTCTAATTTCCTCCATTTTTTACTTTAAAAAATATTTATATTAAAATTTCTTTGATAAAAATTCTATGAAAATACAGTAAGTATTTTATCATTATCAAGTACTTTTTTAGGATCTCCTGAAAATTGTATTTCCTTCTTTATACATGTTACCGTATCTGCCATTTCTATTACCTGTTTCAGATTATGATGTATCCATAAAATTGTTATACCTTTATTTTTTAAATTATTTATTACACTTTTAAAATACTCTTCTCCCAAAACATCAATTCCTGTAAAAGGTTCATCCAGTATAAGCAAATCAGGTTCAGGATATATCGCCTGTGCCAGAAGTAGCCTTTGTCTTTCTCCTCCTGACAGATTTCCTACAAGCCTTTTTCTCTTTTCATACATACCCATTTTTCTCAACAATTCGTCTACTGTTTTTTTATATTTTCGGGAAATACCTAAAAAACATGGTTTTTTCTGATAAATTATCGCAAGGAAATCTTCCACGGTTATAGGTAGAGTTTTCTCAAAGTCCAGATATTGGGGAACATAGCCTATTATTTTACTTTTTTCATAAGAAATAAATATTTCTCCTTCGTAAGGAACCTGTCCTAATATACTTTTTAAAAGTGATGTTTTTCCTCCCCCATTAGGACCTACTAAACAATGTATTTTCCCGGGTTCGACTGTTAAGTTTATATTTTCCAATATTTTTGTATTAGATAATGTCAGTGTCAAATTTTTTATTTCTATTAATATACCCGACATTTTATTTCCCTTTCATCTTGCCTATTTCAATTATTACGGCAGTCAAAGAATCCAAATTATATTTCATAAACCTTTCAAAGCTGTCTTTCGTATAAGGTCCGCTGCTCATATGCGACAAATGTCTTATTTTTACCCCTGTAGCTTTTTGTATAGTTGTGGAATATTTATTTTGGACTTGAGCATCAACAAAAAGTACATCTATTTTCTGCCCTTTCATTATATCTATCATGGCTTTGATGTCAGAAGCACTGGGTTCTACGCCATGAGCAGGCTCTATTACCGCTCTCACCTTCAAACCGAATTCCGACAATAAATAGTCATATCCTGCATGAGAAGTGGCTATTTTTATATCCAAATTTTTAAGATGGCTTACTTTTTTTATAGCTTGCGCTTTTAAATTTCTCAATCTCTGAGCATAAACCTGAGCATTTTTATTATAATAATCTTTGTTTGCAGGATCTATCTGTCCCAACTCTCTAGCTATAGTATACACCTGCTGTATAGAAGTTGTTATTGATATGAAAGAATGAGGATTTAAAATTTTAGTTTTTCCTCTCATTCCTGAAACCGGCATTAAGGAGACTCCCTTATTGGCATTTACTATTTTTATTTTTCCGTTCATTTTTGCAGCTTTTACAATATCAAACACAAACTCATCATGTCCTATACCGTTTACTACAAGAACATTTAAATTAGACATTTTCTTTATATCTTCAGGCTTCGGTCTATAACCGTGAGAATCATATAAATCTCCTCTTATTACAGGTATTACCTCCATTTTATCCCCTACAATATTAGATACATAACTGTAATAAGGCTGAAGAGTCACTCCTATTTTAAGTTTTCCGTAAGAAACTATAGTCATTACAGTCATCAAAATAACTATTATAAGTTTTTTCATTACATATCACCTTTCCCTTCAAATTTACGTCTCTCATCCTCACCTGTGTAAGGAATTATTTCTTCCCAATTCGGGAAATTTTCATCTAAAGAAAATTCAACATCTTCTTTATGTAAATGTGTTCTTATAAATAAAATTTTTATGTCCTCATAATTTCGGTTATTTACAATTACCGCAAAATTTCCACTTACAGTAACATTTTCAGAAAGCCCTATATAATAAGTACTTTTTTCTTTTTCTATTTTTTCCCATTGTATTTTTCCTCTTTCTTCCCATGTAATATCTTTTGTAAAAGGAGGAATGTCATTTTTTTCAAGGTCTTTTATTGAAGGAAGATTTTCATCATCTGTTTTGATTTTTATTTCATTTGTAAAATTTATAAGATCTGCATAAATGCCTGATTCGACACTGGAAAAATTTGAATAGGAGCTCACTTCCCCTTTATTTATCTTTTGCTCCTGTATATTCGTTTTCCTCATTTTTATTAATAAAGCAGCTATTAAAATTAAAAAAATTACAGTTATTATCAAAACCGTATTTTCCTTTTTCGGGCTTGACGGTTTTAACTTTTCCGTGACTATTTTAATCACCTCTTTAAATTATATATTTATATGTTCATATATTCATTTATTTTGTATATCAAAATAAAAAATACTTTTATTAACAAAATAATTATATCATATTTTTATTATGTGTCAAGAAAATAATTTTTATAATATTGTTATCAGGCTTATTTTATAAAGTATAAAATATATTGAATGATAAATTTATAGAATACTTAGTAAAATAGCCAAATCCTAATTTTATATATTAAATACAAAAAGCATACCTGTTTTTTCTTTTCGGTATGCTTTTTTAATTATTAATAAATTATATTAAAACTTATTCCTGTGTTACGCTTCCTTTATTCAGTTTTGTTTTCGAAAAAAGTATAGTCAGGAAGAATGCTAATCCGAATGCCACTATGGAAGCTATCCAGAATGCTATCATATATTCTGATTTTATTGATAAAAACGCCAATGCAAGTCCCCCTACACCTATTCCGCTTGCTATAACGTTAAATCCTGTAGATATTAATGCTCCTACTGCCGAACCTATAAGTGCCGCATAGAAAGGATACATATATTTCAGGTTTGCTCCGAATAATGCAGGTTCTGTAATTCCAAACCAAGCTGAAACTGTTGCCGACAATGAAACCGATTCCTGTTTTTTATCCTTTTTATAGATGAAGTAAGTAGCGAATACCGCCCCTGACTGTGCTATATTTGATAAAGCAATTAACGGCCATATAAATGTTCCCCCAGAAGCTGCAAGTTGTAAATCCACTGCAATAAATGTATGGTGTAGTCCAGTTATTACAAGAGGCGCATAAGTTGTTCCAAATAATAATGCTCCTAAATATTTCAGTCCCGGTGTCTGGAACAGTACCGTGAATATTTTTACAAGTAAATCTCCCAGATATCTTGCTACAGGTCCTATAAACAGTATAGTTAAAAATCCCGTTATTACCAATGTTGCAAACGGAACCCATACTGTCTTTAATACTTCAGGTGTTCTCTTGTCAATAAACTTCTGAATATAGCATAATGCTATTCCTGCAAACATTGCAGGTAACACTTGTGCCTGATACCCAATCATAAGTATTTTATAAAATCCTAAGTCAAGTACATATTCTCCCGGTTTAATTCCATATTTATCAGAACCGTTTATAAGAATATCTCTTATATTTTCCCCTGCCGATACGATATTTCCGTAAACATAAGCATTTAACATAAACCCCGTCAATACAAGCATAAGTCCCAGAACTATACCTAAGGCTTCATTTCCTTTAAACTTTTTAACTGTAGACCATGTAACAAGCACAGGTAACATACCGAATACTGCAACTCCTATCCAAACTATAAACTTGGATAAACTTGCCATATAAGGTACTGCTTCTACTAAACTTTTTTCACCCAATGCTTTTAAAGGTGCACCGAGGAAATTCCCGAGTCCCAACATAAGTCCTCCTGCTACCAGTGCAGGTATTAGCGGTACAAATATTTCTGCAAGATGTGCAACCATTCTTTGTAAAATCGGCTGTTTACTCATTGCAGCTTTTTTAACATCTTCTTTCGATGCCGTTTCAATTCCTGATACTCCGATAAAATCTTTGTAAAAGTTTGCAACATCATTTCCTATTATAACCTGAAACTGTCCCGCATTTGTAAAAGTTCCTTTTACAGCTGATAAAGCTTGTATTCCCTTTGAATCAGCCTTGGCTTCATCAACTAATGCAAATCTCAGTCTTGTTGCACAATGTGTAACACTTGCAACATTTTCCTTTCCGCCCACAAAATTTAAGAGCTTTTTCGCCTCATCCTGATAACTTTTCATAAAGTCCTCCTTCAATAAAAATTAAATTATTTATAATTATTACATATTGTAATCAAATTTATTACTTTGAAAAATATTATTACAATTATGATTTTTGTTTATTTTTTCAGATTACTTTTTGATTATTTTAAAAGTATTATATTTATATCTTTTATTAAGTAAAAAGTCAAGGAAAATTTTCCTAAAACCTTTCTTGCCATTTAGCTGTTTTATATTTTTATTGAATATATAATAATGCCAATTTAAAACTATGACTATTTTTTAAATAAATACAATATCATATAATATTGAATTTTTAAGTCTATTTTATCTTAAGTCTGTTAAATATCCGTACTTTTGATCTTCCAGAAATCTGTCCAGTATTACTATAGCCGTAGCTGCTTCCAGTACAACTATTACCCTCGGTACAATTGAAGGATCATGCCTCCCTTTTACTTCCAATACATCATTTTCTTTTGTATAAAGATTTACTGTTTTCTGTTTTTTTTCTATTGAGGCAGAAGGCTTTATTGCTACTTTGAAAGTAATAGGCATACCGTTTGTTATTCCCCCTATTATTCCTCCGTTATTATTTGTATAGGATTTTACATTCCCGTTTTCATCATAATACATTTCATCATTTGCTTCATATCCTGTCATTTCAGCTATGGAAAATCCTGCACCGAATTCCAATCCTTTAATTGAAGGAATCGAAAACATCATTCGGGCCAGCTCACTTTCCATTGACTCAAAAAAAGGATCCCCAATTCCGGCTTTCAGCCCTGTAACTCCTATTTCTACGGTTCCTCCTACAGAATTACTGTTTTCTTTGGCTTTCAGTATAACTTTCTCCATTTCGGGGATAATTTCCTCATTCAGTACAGGTAACAGCATATTTCTAAGTTTATGAATATTTTCAAGTGAAATATCCTCTTCTGTAAAATCTCTGTCTTTTATATTTTTTAAGGATTTTATGTGAGCAGCTATTAAAATGCCTTTTTCTTTCAATATCTGCTTTGCTATTGACCCTGCAAAAACTAACGAAGCTGTTATTCTCCCTGAAAAATGTCCACTTCCTCTTATATCATTAAACCCGTCATATCTGTTCAACCCTGACCAGTCGGCATGTCCGGGTCTCGGCTTACGGGCTATCTCGCTGTAATCCTTTGACCTCTGATCCGTATTTCTTATTATCATTGCAAGGGGAGTTCCCGTTGTTTTTCCGTTTACAAAGCCACTGAGAATTTCAAATTCGTCTTTTTCCGCTCTCGGTGTTGACAATTCGGATCTTCCCGGTGCTCTTCTTCTCATTTCCTCCGAAATAAATTCCAAGTCAAGTTCGGTTCCTGCGGGTATTCCGTCAATATTAATTCCCAAAGCCGCCCCGTGAGATTCTCCGAATATTGATACACAATAATTTTTACCGAAATTCGCTCCCATTTTTTCCTCCTGTTTCTTTTAAAAAATTTCAGTTACATCTCCGCCCATTTTTCTAAAATCCTCCCAAAAGTGAGGATAAGATTTTTTTACACTTTCCGCTTCTTCGATTATTATTTCTTCTTCACATCTTATGGAAGCTACTGCAAGTGACATAGCTATTCTGTGATCATTCCACGCACTTAATACAGCTCCTCCTTTAAATTTGTCCACTCCCTGAATTATAAGGCTGTTTTCGGTTTCTTCTATTTCAGCTCCTATTTTGTTCAGTTCGGTTCTAATCGAAGTTATTCTGTCTGACTCTTTTATTCTAAGTCTTTCTGCATTTATAATTTCGGTTTTTCCTTTACTCAATGCAGCAAGCACAGTCAGTATAGGCCCTATATCCGGACATTGGGATATATCTATTACAGTTCCTTTTGTTTTTGAAGGTTTTACAATCACACAATCATCATATATTTCAAGGTTTGCACCCATTCTTTGAACTATCTCTATTATTTCCTTATCTCCCTGTAATGAATTTTTATTCAGATGCAGGCACTTAATTTCATTGTCCTGTTTACTTGCTATTATTCCCGCAACTATCCAAAATGCTCCTTGAGAATAATCTCCTTCAACAATGTAATTAAAAGTTTTATATGTCTGCTTTCCTTTAATTTCAAAGCTTTTATATCCGTTATTTTTTATTTCTATCCCTGACAGTTTCAGTATTTCCAGTGTCAAATCCACATATCCTTTAGATTCGAGAATTTTATTTATTTTTATTTCAGAATTTCCCTCGAGTAAAGGTAAAGCATACAACAACCCCGTTATAAACTGTGAACTTATATTTCCATCTATTTCATACACTCCCGACCGCAATTTCCCTTTTACTTTCAGGGGTAATCCACCTTTTTCCGTTTCATAAAATATTCCCTGTTTTTCAAATATCTTGTAGTAAGAATTAAGAGGTCTGCTTACAAGCTTTCCTTTTCCGTCAAATATGAGTTCATTTTCCGATGTAAGCCCTACAGGTATTAAAAATCTCACTGTCGAACCTGATTCATTACATTGGGTATATCTATCTTTAGGAATTACTTTTCCGTTGTTTCCTTTTATCATAAGGGAACTTTCTCCCTTTATAATGTCCGCTCCCCATTTTTCCATTATTTCCACAGTTGTTTTAATATCTACGGAAAATTTCAGATTTGTAATTTCAGATTTGCCTCTGTTTTCTGCTAAAGAAGCAGCTATTACCGCCCTGTGAGAGTAGCTTTTCGATGGGGGAATTTCTATCTGTCCGCTTATTATTCCCGGCTTTATTTTTACTTTCATTTATTTTTTTCCTCTTTTCCGTCACCGTCTATTATTTCCGTTATTAATAAAGACATATGTAAATACTGTTTGTTATTAAAGCTTTTTTCACTTTCTGTTCTTAATATCTCAATATTTACAAAGTCCAATAAAGGACCCATATTTAATATATAATACAAAAATAATTTTTTATTCAAAAATTTCTCTTTCATTCATTTTAATTATTTCCGCATTTCCTATTTCCTTTAAAAATATGAAATTTATTCCGTCATTTACACTTTTCTTATCCCTTTTCATAATTTCGGATATTTCATGTTCAGGATATTTTATGTCTGTAGGAAGATTCAAACCTTTCAGTACATATTCGAGCCTTTGAAAACAGCCTATTTCAGTAATATTCTTTTTTTCTCCTATTTTTGCCATATTTGCCATTCCTGTAGAAATTGCTTCTCCGTGGGAATATTTTTCATAATCGGTATACTGCTCTATAGCATGCCCTATAGTATGACCGAAATTAAGTATCATTCTTAATCCTCTTTCTTTTTCATCTTTTTCAACTATTTCCTTTTTTATTTCACATGATCTGTATATTAATCCGATTATATTTTCCATTAATTTTTTTCTTAATTTAACTTTATATTCCCTATTATTCTTCTTTTCACTTATATTTTTTATAATATCAGTAAGTTTATTAAACAGAGCTTTGTCACATATACAACCATATTTTACTATTTCTGCAAATCCATCATAAAAGTATCTGTCTGACAATGTATTTAAAAACGAGGAGTCAATTAATACAAGACGGGGCTGATAAAATGCTCCTACAAGATTTTTCCCCTCAGGAAGATCCACTCCCACTTTTCCTCCTACACTGCTGTCCACTTGGGAAATTATCGTTGTCGGTATCTGTATGAACCCGATGCCTCTTAAATAAGATGCCGCCGCAAATCCTGCAATATCCCCTGTAACTCCTCCTCCGAAAGCTGCTATTATATCGTTTCTTTTTATTCCCGCTTTAATCATAGCCGAGTAAATTCCCTGCATAACACCGATATGCTTGTTTTTTTCTCCCGCTTTCAGAACGTATACCGTGTATTTAAAATGTCCGAACATTTCTTTATATTTATTTTTATATATTTCATGCACATTGCTGTCCGTTATTACAAACAAATTATTTCCCGAATATACTTCTTTTATGTATTCAGCAAATTTTTCCGTATAATTTTCTCCGATAATTATGTCATAAGAATTTTTCCCTAAACCTACGTTGAGTTTTCTCACGCTTTTCTCCTTCCATAATTATTTTAATTTGTACCTTTTTTCGATTTCTTATTTTATATAAACAGACTGAAACTCTTCTTTTAATATATCCATTATTATTTCGTCATAAATTTCTCCCATTATTTCTATTTTCTTTCTAAGTCTTCCAACCTCTCTAAATCCTACCTTTTTATAAAGATTATAGCCAATTTCATTATATTCAAATACACTCAAGGATATACTCCTTAAATTAAGGAGGGAAAAGCCGTAGTCAAGTATAAGATTTACCGCTTCTGTTCCGTATCCCTTCCCCTGATACTTCTCATTTCCGAGCATTACTCCTATTACTCCTGCCCTGTTTATAAAATCAAGGAATTAAATCCTATATTACCGAGGAGCTCATTATTTTCAACTAACCTCACTGCAAAATTTTTTTCTTTTTTTAATGAAGTCAGAAATTCCCGTTCACTTTCAAAGTCTACAATTCCTGTATAAGCAGTCTGTCCGAGACCTACAGAAACTTTAATATCACTAACCATATGAGTATACTTTTCCGTATCCTCAAGAGATATCGGCGACAGATATACATTGTCCCCTGTCAACTTTCTTATATACTTACTTTCCATAATCTATAACTCCTTATTTAATATACTTTCAAGAAGGAAAATTCTCCTTAAAAAATTAATCTATTTTTTCTCTTCTTAAAGTTGAAGTAATAAATTTTTCCTTTAAAATATCCATATTGCCACTCTCAAGTGCATATTTAATTTTATCAAGTTCACTTTCAAACTGCTCTATCTTTTTAAGAAGATTTTCCTTATTTCCCATAAACAGTTCTGACCATAAGTCTTCATTTATTTTAGCAATTCTCGTTAAATCTCTATATGAATCTCCTATAAACTTGTCAATGTCATATTTCTGATTATCACTGTTTACAAGGGCTACAGCAATAGCATGAGTAAGCTGGCTTGTAAAAGCTATTATTTCATCATGTTCTTTTTCTGACAATAAACTTATATTTTTAAATCCGATATTTTTTATTATCTCTGTCAAAAATTCCAGATTTTCCCTTTTATTACTTTCATTTTTTATAAGTATGTAATTGGCATTTTTAAAGACTTCAGAATCTGCAAAATCAATTCCTCTTTTTTCTCTTCCCGCCATCGGATGTCCAAAAATAAAGTCAATATTTTTACCTGATTTCTCCAATATAGGTTTCAGGTTCTTCATTATTTTCCCTTTAATCCCCGTAACATCGGTAATAATAGCTCCATCTTTGAAATTATCTATATATTTTGAAATAAAAGACTTCATTATTTCAGGATAAAGGGAAATTATAACAAGATCGGATTTTTTCAGTGCTTCTTTAGGATGAGTAAACCCCTCTGTTATAATCTGTCTTTCTTTTGCTTTAAGCAATGTTTTCTCATCCGTATCCACTCCCAAAATTTCCCTTACACCAATATTTCTCAGGCTATATGCAAATGAGCCTCCTATTACTCCCAATCCCACTATTGTGACAACTGTTTCGGATATACTTTTTCTTTTTTTCATTTTTCCCTACTTCCTCAAAAACCTGAAAAATAATTTCATTTTATTTAAATTTTTTTCCTAAAACTCCTGCTATTGCTTCCACATTTTTCATTAAGTCTTCAAACACTTCCGGTTTTAATGACTGAGGTCCGTCAGAAAGTGCCTTATCAGGCTCAGGATGAACTTCTACCATTAATCCGTCCGCTCCTGCTGCTATTCCTGCCATTGCAAGAGGTTTTACCATCCAAAATTTCCCTGTCCCATGTGCAGAATCAACTATTATAGGTAAATGACTTATCTTTTTTATCATGGGTACGGCATTCAGGTCGATTACATTTCTGTAAGCGGTTTCATATGTTCTTATTCCTCTTTCACATAACACCACATTTTCATTTCCCCCTGCGAGTATGTATTCTGCCGACATAAGCCATTCTTCTATTGTTGCACTTAATCCTCTTTTCAACAGTACAGGTATTTCAGTCTTTCCCACTTCTTTCAATAAATCAAAATTCTGCATATTTCTTGCACCTAACTGTATCATATCCAAATGAGGACCGAATTCCTGAAGCTGCTCTATGGACATCACTTCACAAACTATTGGAAGTCCTGTTTCTTCTTTGGCTTTTTTCATAAGTTTTATACCTTCCATTCCCAATCCCTGAAAAGCATAAGGGGAAGTTCTCGGCTTTACTACTCCTCCTCTTAAAATATTACCTCCTGCTTTTTTTACGGCTCTCGCTGTTTCAATTATCTGCTCTTCACTTTCTACAGAACAAGGCCCTGCCATCATTACAAGATTATTTCCTCCTATTTCCACATTTCCCACTTTTACTTTCGTATTTTCAGATTTGAATTTTCTTCCCGCTCTCTTATACGGTTCCTGTATTCTCTGTACATCCAATACATAATCAAGGGATTGAATATGTTTAATGTCTATTGTACTTATATCTCCTACCAGTCCGAGTATCAAGTATTCCTTTCCTCTAATAAGCTCGACTTTCACTCTATTTTCACTTTCAAGCCTTTCAATTATTCCTTTTAATGTATCTTGACTTACATTTCCATCAATTTTTATAATCATCATTTTTCCTTTCCCTCTAAATATCGGTTTTTAATATTCCATAATATTTTGCTGATATGACTTTAATTTTTTCAAATATATTATCCAATTTCATCCTGTAATTTTATATTGTCAGATTATATACTTTATAATTTCCAAGAATTTGAAAATAATCAGATTTAAAACGAATTTCCTCAAGAGCACTTTTAACTTTCCCGTTTTTTATACTTCCTTCAAAATCGATATAAAAATAATATTTCCAAGGTTTATTTATTATCGGTCTGGACTTCAGACCGACCATATTAAGATTATAGTCTGAAAAAACTTTCAATAGATTCATTAACGCTCCGGCTTCATTTCTTGTACTTGTAATAATACTTATTTTATCACTTTCCTCAGTAGCAATATTTTTATTGGATATTACGAAAAATCTTGTATAATTTTCCTTTGAGTCATTTATATCCTCTTTCAGCAGATCCAGATTATACATTTCTTTTGTTTTCATATTTGCTATACAGGCATTTTCGACACTTCCCATTTCCATAATATACTTTGCACTAAGTGCAGTATTTGACATTTTTATAATTTTCCATTGAGTATGTTTTTCTAGAAATCTTGAACATTGAAGAAAAGCCTGTTCATGAGAGTATACATTTTTTATGTTTTCTATTTCACTTCCTTTTATCCCTAACAGATTATGCTCTATCTTATGCTTCACTTCTCCTATTATGTATATACTCGCATTATTTATAAGGTCTATACTGTCTCTTACTTCTCCTACTAAAGAATTTTCAATAGGAATAACACCTATATCCATTTCACCTGAACTTACTTTTTGAACTAATTCTCTGTGAGAACTCCAATTATAAATATTTTTTTCTATTTCATCATATTTAAAAGTATTTCCGCTATTTTTTATTAAGTTCGTTAAAACTTCATAAGCATAAGAACCGGGCACTCCCGTATAACCTATTTTTTTATTGGAAAATTCAAGATTATTCACATATTCTGCGGATATTCCTTTTTTAAATTTTATATACTCCCTGCTCATATCTTCAATATCCTTTAATGCAAGCTCCAGATATCTTCTGAAATCCTTATTTTTTATCTCTTCCATATTTCTTTCTGTTATTTCCTTTAAGCTGCTTTTGTCCGAAATTTTAATTTCTCTTTCTTTTTCTGCTATCAAAAATTTTTCCAATATTTCAAATTTTGACCGGATTAATTTTAAAAGTTTACTATCTATCATGTACAGTTTTTGTCTTACTTCTTCCAAATCAAAATTCTTTTCTTTAAATTTTTCTTCATTTAAATCATTCACGACAATCCTCCTCTCATACGATTATCGATTCACTGATATTTATTTTCAATTATTATATCATTATCCTTAATTTCTTTCAAAATTATTTTGCTATATTATAATTACTGAATTTCTCCATTTTTCACTGTTACTTTTTCGGTAAATTCTACACTTGATATTTCATTAAATCTTTTAGTTATTTTATTTGATGTTGTCGTTATACTCTTTACGTCTCTCGTCACTTTTTCAATGTCTTTTTCAAGAGTTGTCCATCTTTCCTGATACCTGTCAAATTCTTTATTCAACTTTATAAGTTCTTCCTGAATAATGTGTGCATATTTGTCCCTTTCAATGTTCATCATTATTACCTGCAATGTAGTAAGAACAGACATAAGAGTAGTTGGTGAAGCTATTCTGACATTTTTTCTGTAAGCGTATTCTATTATTTCAGTATGATAAGCATTTATTTCGGCAAATACAGCTTCAGCAGGTAAAAATAATATCGCCTGATCGGATGTTTCCCCATGAACTATATATTTTGAAGAAATATCGTCAATATGTTTTTTCAAATTTATCGAAAATTCTTTTTTTGCATTTTCCCTTTCAGAAAGTGTAAGTTCACTGTCGTACATTCTTCTGTAATTTTCAAGAGGAAATTTTGAATCAACGGCTATATTCCCCATAGGTTCAGGTGCAAATATAACGGCATCTACAATCATTCCATTCGATAGTTTGTACTGTTTCCTATATATCCTATCGTTTTTTTCCCCGAATACTGAAGAAAGTATTTGATACATCTGAACTTCTCCGAATATTCCTCTGCTTTTCTTATCAGTCAGTACATCTTGCAGGGAAACTACATTACTTGATAAGTCTTCAATTTTTTTCTGGGCTTCATCAATTTTTCCAAGTCTTTCCAATACATTTCCAAAAGTCTTCGTTGTTTCTTCAAAACCTTTGGATAAACGTTCCTCGACTTTTGTATTCATCATATCCAGTTTGTTTTCGATTTTCCTATTTAATGTTTCAAAATCATTACTTATCTCTTTTTTTAATTCATCTTTAAATTTATTAATATTTTCTGACATCCTTTGGTTATTTTCATTCATTGCCGAACCTAGTTTGGTTCCGAAATCTGTAAATCTCACAAGAAGTTTCTCATTATTTCCTGACAACTCTCTATTCAGTTGAGTAATCCCTTGTAATAAATTATTTTTTACATTTAATGTCATACTTTTTTCCATTTCACTAAACTTCTTTGCATTTTCAGTTATATTTTTTTCAGTACCGGCTACAAATCCCTCCGTCAATAAATTTTCAATTTCATCTTTCAGATAATTCAGTTCTTCCTGCTGATTTTTTCTTATTTTTAAAATATAAAAAAGAGCTATTATACATAAAATTCCCGTTATTATAATTAATATAAAAATAATAAGATGATTCATTTCTATTTGATTTTTCAACATTTGTATACTGCTATTCAGTGTCTCAACTTCCATTTTTTCTCCAATCATATATTAATTTATTTTTATATTTTTAAGTAACTCTTTATCCTCAAATACTATTTTTTCCTTTATGTTGTTAAGAAGCTCTTTTTCTTCTTCAGTCAGATTATCAAAAATATTACTATAATAATCAAAGTTTTTCTCTTCAAACCTGTTTATAAATATTTCAAAAGAAAGATCTTCAGGATCATAAGCTACCTGATACTTAACTTCTTCATTCTTATCAGTTATTACTTCGTTTACAAAATTCATTTTTTCAAGTTCTGATAATATATCTTTTATAAATAATGCTTCCATTCCCAGTTTTCTAGTTAATTCACCATGTGTATAAGGTTCTTCTTTCCTTTTAAATCTCGTAATTATGAGTGACAAAATTAACAATCCCGCTTCTTTTCTCAATTTTATCGGCATTTCCACTTTTTCATTATATAAAAATTCGTCTGAAGTCTGTATCGAAAAAGCAATCTGGGCTCCAAGTAAAATAGTTACCCATACATACTGCACCCATGTAAGAAATATGGGAATTAAAGCTAAACTTCCGTAAATGGCGTTATATCTCGTAATAGATGATTGAAGCCATGTAAATGCAATTTTTAGTACAAGACAGAGAATTGCCGTTATTATTCCGGATATAAGAGCGGGTTTTAACTTTACATTGGTATTCGGTATTATATAAAACAAGAGTGTAAATAGAAATATATAAAATAGAGGTCCTAATATATGTAAAAAAATATTTACAATAATTGCTCCTCCGAAAAAAAATGTACTCATTTTTTCAACAACAAATGAATTTGTAGCTATTATTACAATAAGCAATATCGGCCCTAAAAATACAATCGCTACATAATCCACTATTCTTCTAGTTATAGAACGATTTTTATTTATCCGCCATATTTTATTAAAGGAATCTTCCAACATCATCAGTACTTTTATTGCCGAATTAATTAGTATAACTACACCGACTCCTGTAAGGATACTTCCTTCAGTAGAAGCAAGAAGCTTATTTGCTATATCAAGGACAGTTCTTACCATTCCTTCATTTTGAGGTACAAGTTCAAATATTTTCTGGATAAAAAGTTTATCAAGACCGAATCCTTTAGTAATTCCGAGAATTAATGCCAAAATGGGAAATATCGCAATCATTGAAAAATATGTCAGTGTACAGGCAAGTATCTGTGTTTCTCCATCACTGTAATTTCTGTAAATAAGATTTATCATCTGGAACATTTCTCTTGTATATTTTTTTATATTTTCTATACTTAATTTTTCCATTATTTCGGATATATTAAATTTCAATTTCATATATTCTCCTTGTAACTTTAAAAAAGATTTTCCGGTCTTTTTTATAAAAAAGTTTATTCAAAAAATTGCCGACTCAAATTATTTCACACCTAGCTTTCTTTCCGTGAGGGCTCATTCTTCCCCTCATTCTTCTACTATCGGCTACAAAATTTTTATTCCTCAAAAATGTGTAAAATAAATGTTGTAAAAACATACTTTTTATTTTTACAGCAAATGAGCATTTTTTAAGCTTCGGCAAAATTTGAGTTGAATTATTTTTTGTGAAGCTTTTTCCAAAAAAGACGAAAAAAATCTATTCTATATTAAAAAATTCTCGCTCATTAAATACTTCCTCAAGAATTTCGTTATAATTTTCTATTTTTTTTTCTTCAAAAATTATATCTTCCAATTTAGGATTCGTAGCGGGATGTTTCGGAGCAAATATAACACAGGAATCTTCATGGGGTTCTATTGATTTTTCATAAGTTCCTATTTCCTTTGCCATTTCTATTATTTCTGTTTTATCCATTCCAATAAGAGGCCTTAATACAGGAACTTTTTCTACTGAAGCGTTTGTACAAGTAAGTCCCCCTAAAGTCTGGGAAGCCACTTGTCCTAAACTTTCTCCGGTAATCAGTGCCTGATACTGCATATTATGTGACAACTTTTCTGCCAACTTCATCATTGCTCTTCTTGTCAATATCGTAGCAAATTCTTTTCTTGTCTTACTGTTTATTTCTTCTTGAATTTTTAGTATGTTTATTATGTAAAGTCTGCTTTTCCCTGTATAAATTGATAATATCTCAGTCAATTCCTTTATTTTTTCAAGGGCTTTCCTGCTTGTAAAAGGAAAACTGTGAAATGTTACAAAATTTATTCTCATTCCTCGTTTTGCCATCATAAATGATGCTACAGGACTGTCAATTCCCCCTGAAAGGAGAACAAGCCCTTTCCCTGTCGAACCTATAGGAAGTCCTCCATAAGTTTTTATTTTTTCAGTATAAATATATACACTTTTTCTTATTTCAACATTTATAAGTATATCGGGATCTTTCATTTTTACTTTTTCAAAAGGACTGTTTATAAGTATATGAGCTCCCAGTTCCTTTGCATAATCCATAGATTTTTTTTCAAATCCTTTATTACTTCTGTTTACAGCTACTTTAAAATTTCTTGCTCCGTATTCATAGGCATAATTTGCCACTTCCAGAATTTTTTCCTTTATTATTGTATCATCTCTTTCAATTTTAATTGACTGATTCAGTCCTATAATTCCAAAAATTTTCTTTAATTTTTCTGTAATTTTATCCATATCTTCATTTTTTATATCTATATATAATTTGGATAAATCTTCGTTCAACTTAAATTCATATCCATCTAATGTTTTATTTATAGTACTTCTTAATATTTTTTCAAATTGTCCTCTATTTTTTCCTTTTAAAGATAATTCTCCATATGACAGACCTATACAATTTAAAAGGGCTGTATTCATATAATTCATTTTATATTTCCTTTCTTTCAACGATTTCTTTTATTTTTCAGATTATTCAACCGAAATTTTGATTAATTGTCTAAATATGGAATAAATATTCTTAATTCTTCCGTTCCTTAATATAGCAAACAAAACTGAATCCATAATAAATTTAACACTTAAAAATATTAATTCCATATTCATGATTTTAATTTTTTTACTGTATTTCTTTATTTTCTTCAAATATTTATTTTTCAAATACTTAAAATTTTTATCAAAATATAATATAAAAGCTTTTTGTTTAGACTGAATAAATTTAATATTATTATTCATATTGTTTATTATATAATAAATATTTTTCAGTTTAAGGATTTTACTGTCAGCAATATAAATTTATGAAAATTATATATTGATTATCTCATTTTTCTTATTTTTTCAACACTATTTTTCAAAACTTCCACTACCTTATTAATTTCATCTGAAGTATTTCCCCATGAAAAACTGAATCTTAACGCTCCCTCAAGTTCTTCATTACTAAGTCCCATAGCTGTCAGTACTTTACTGTTCCCTTTTTTGGAAGAACAGGCAGAACCTGTAGAAACATAAATTTCATTCATTCCTAAAAAATGAGTAAGCACTTCCCCTTTCACCCCTTTAAATGATACATTCAGAACTTTCGGACTGGATTTTTCAGCATTAAGTAGAGAATTTATTCTGATATCATTTATATTTTTTCCTATTTTTTCCGCAAGTTCTATTTTAAGCTTCTGCATATGTTCCATATCTTTTTTATAGTTCATATCAACTAATTCGACTGCTTTTGCAAATGCAGTTATTAATTCTGCAGGCATTGTTCTTTTCACAATTCCGTTTTCGGAGTTTGAACCGTAAATTACATTTGCCGTCTTTACTTCGTTTGCAATATAAATTGCACCTATCCCTTTAGGAGCATAGATTTTATGTCCACTGACAGTTACTGCATCTACCGGAATTTTATCGAACTTTATATTTGTACATCCTAATCCCTGTACAAAATCAGTATGAAAATAAATATCTTTATTCTTTTTCTTAATTATTTCAGCTATTTTTCCTATATCCTGTATTGTTCCCGTTTCGCTATTTACTCCTCCCACGGAAACTAAAAGAGTGTCTTCCCTTAAAATATTTTTGAGTTGTTCCATATCTATAAATCCGTCTTTATCCACGTTAAGAAAATCCACTTCAAATCCTTCAGTTTCATAATGTCTGAACGTTTCATATACTGAAGGATGTTCAATTTTTGTTGTAATCAGATGTTTCTTTTTTTGAGAATTCGCCTTTATAATTCCCTGTATTATGAGGTTATTACCGTCTGAACCTCCGGCTGTAAAATATATTCTTGAAAAGTCCAATCCTAAAAAATTTCCTACTGTTTTTCTTGCTTCTTTTATTTTTATAAATATTCCATGAGAAAATTCATGAATTGCATCGGGATTGGCATAATTTTTTTCCATTACTTCCGTCATTGCTTCTATTACTTCTCTTTTCGGTTTTGTGCTGGCAGCATTATCTAAATATATCATATCTTTTCCTTTTTCTTAATTTATTTTTTATTTTAAATAATTCTTTAGCCTTCATTTTTATTTCTTTCAGCTTTATTAATTTCTATTTCTCCCAAAAATAAATTTTACTTATTTGTTTCATATTATAACACGAATTTCAAGAATTTTTATACTTTAATTTTGAAATTTGAAAAGAGCTGTTTCATAGATTAATATATCAGGAAATATCATATAAATACTTTATTATTTATCTATTATAATTTTAATTATTTTTCTATTAAAATCATATCTTTTAATATATCTTCTAATTCTTTCATATCTGTTTTTGACATATATTTATTTTGATATATACTTTCTTTAAAAAAGTCTATAGCCAAACACATTGGATGTATAATCAAAATTATAAAAACTGTGTATATAAGAAAATATACTATTCCTTTATAATTTTCTAAAAAGATTTCAATTAAATTTAGTATATTATTTTTATTTTCCCATAATATAGAACTTATTATTTTAAAATTTAATCCTTTTATTTTAAATAATATTACTGCATTTATAAAAGTTATTGGAATTATTATTTCCCACTTTATTTTTATATTATATTCTTTTGTTAGCTCTTTTACATAAAGTAAAATTTTTTCATAGCTTTCAGATTTTAAGCTTATTTCATTATTTCGTAAAATTATCTTTAATTTTTTAATTTTATTTTTTCTATAACTATCTTTTTTTTCTTGATATTTTTTTAAGTTTATAACAAAATTATTTACAAGAAAAATTACTGAAATAGTATTTGTTATAATAATTAACGGATATAATATTTCAGTGTTATTTAAATTTATTATTCTCATTTTGATTACTGAATAAATAATAATAAGAAAAAAACTTATTATTCCTGAAAAGTAGAATTCCATAGCTTGCTTTTTTAATTTAGGAATATTTAATAATGAACTAGCTAATATTATTAACATAAAAATGATTAAGTAACTATACTTCAGTTTCAGCATAAATATTGTTTTAAATATAATAATAGGATATATTGAAATAATTATATAAAATAATTTGAAAAAATATTTTTTAAAATTAAAAGTGTCATTTTTTTCTATTAAATAAATAAAAACACTTATTAATAAACAAAAAATTATTATAATATTTATTTTTTCTAAAAAAAGAAGTATAAAGCAAAATAAGTTTAATGCTTTCTCACTATTCCCATAATTCATTTTTCTTAATTTTGTAATAAAAATTTCCCAATATTCATTTTCAAATATTGATAACTTATTATCTTCCGAATTTATTTTAAAACATTTAATAAAAAAATATATAGGCACATATATAAGAAATGTTATAAATGTTAATAGCCTGATTATCATTAAAATTTCTGATATTATTTTATAATTTGTTATTTTTTTTGTTAAAATTAAAATTATATTTGTAAAACTTATAAAATTAATAATAATTATAAAGAATATGAATGATAAAATAAGTAATATTTTTATCATTCTTAGCCGTATTTCTTCATTTTTTATTTTTTTATTAATTTTTTCTTTGTTCTTAGAGCATTTATTTTTTTCTTCACTATATTCTATTAAAATTTTATCAAAAATTGTATATTTATCAAATAACTCATATTTCCATTTTCTTAAAAACATTTTTTATTCTCCTTTTTTATTTAGCACACATTTTACTATTTTTGGTTTCTAAACCCTCTCCAGAAAAAAATAATTTGCTCAATAAAAATCTGACATTTAACCTTTAGGTAGGTTTTTGACTTTTACAGGCAAATTATTAATTTTTAACTTAAAAAATTTAAATTCATAACATTTCCGAATACTTTTTCAATACTACACTATATCCCATTCTTCTAATTTACTTCAGGTAGTATGACATATGCTTCTTCTCCGA
This sequence comes from Leptotrichia sp. OH3620_COT-345, assembly GCF_003932895.1. Taxonomy (NCBI): domain Bacteria; kingdom Fusobacteriati; phylum Fusobacteriota; class Fusobacteriia; order Fusobacteriales; family Leptotrichiaceae; genus Leptotrichia; species Leptotrichia sp. OH3620_COT-345. The sequence continues at coordinate 159,010 of NZ_RQYW01000003.1, forward strand.
TTCTTTTTGTATATTCGGCTCTAATTTTTTCCATTTCCATTTCTCTTTTATTTTTCATTTCCCTCTTAATTTCATGAAGCTTGTTATTTCTGTCATTTATTTTTTTAAAAAGTTTTTCCCTTGTAATAGAATCTATCTTACCTGTTCTTTCAAGATATCTGACCATATCTTCGAAAGTAAATGCTTCATGATAAATAAGAAAATCCATACTGTTTGAAATCATCAGATTCCCTTCAAAAGTATGTCTGTTTGAAACTCTCATAATATCAATTGTATCCAAAGATTTCCAGTCGTACTTACTCATAGCAATTTCATGTATTTTCATCAACTCCTTAATAAGAACTTCTCCCGTATCGGCAGTTGCATAATGCCCTCTTCCGGCTTTTGCTATATTTCTCAGATTTAACTCCTGTGAAGGATTGACATTGAATCCTATAATTCCCATAACAGGTTTTACATTCATGCTTTCTATACTTTTTGCCGACTGTACAGGATCACCGTTACATGTTTCAATACCGTCACTTATAATATATAGTATATTCAGATTTTTATTATCCTGAAATTTCTGAAAATCTTCAGCTCCGAGTCTTATAGATTCTCCAATAGGGGTCCATCCTGAAGCGGTAACCGAAGAAAGTTTTTCCTTAATCCCTGATTTGTCAAGTTTTGAAATAGGACTTATAAGTTCCGAACTTTTACAGGATATTTCCTTTTCAGCTACAGTGTTATTTCCTTTATGTCCATATACACGCAACCCTACATTTACATTTTCAGGTAAGGTTTCCAACATTTTATATATAGATTCCTTTGCAATATCCATCATTGTTTTATCTCCAATTTTTTTTACCATGCTACCGCTTGCATCAAGGATTATTTCAATATTGACTTTGATATCCTCAATTAAAGGTACACCTGTAACAGGATTTATACCGTCTTTTTTAAATATAATATATCCATATTCTTTCAGGTCTTTTGCACCTTTATAATCTGCAGCATAAAGATAAAGTAACTGAGTAAATATTTTATCAACTTTTTCATCACTTGCATTTTCTGTTTTTTCAAACTGATCCAAATATTTTTCTATTTCATCAAAATGTTCCGAACGGAATTTATTGTATTCCAAATTTTCTGATGGAGCAAGCAATCCTTTAGGATATTCGGTTATACTCTCATAATCGTATATCGGTAAAGGATGTTCGGAAAAGAGTCCCTTCTTATTTTGCATTTCTTCCTCCGAAAGACTTTTGACAGCTCCGTCATTCTTTTCACCTTTTTCCGTTTCCACTACTTTCTTTCCGCAAGTAATTATACACAATATTAAAAATAAATATATTATAAAATTTAATTTTTTCTGCTTCATATAAAACCTCTCAAAAATGTTTATTTATTTTTCAAAGTTTCAAAGCCAATCTGTCCTGTACATTTTGTATTCTATTTCAGGAAATATATTATCTCTATATTCTATTTCTCTTATCCAACTTTCATCAAGCATTCTATTTTTGAAATCCTCGTATATTTTAAACAGTCGATGTATATGATCACTTATTTTTTTATGAGCATATCCGACCATTGTACCTGTAAACATTATAAATTCCCAACAGGATGTCTGTGCCATTAGAAGTTCTCTCGCAGCCTGATTTAATGCTCTATGTTCCAACTCATTTTCAGGCTCTCTTCCATTTGCAAGCTCTATCATTTTTTTCGCCGCTTTATGTAAATGCCTATAAACATAATCATTTGAGCCGTCCATCCACACATCATAATATCCGTTTGCTCCCCAACTTGACATACTTACATCTACTATCTGATTAGTCGGATATCTTTCAAGATATTGATATGGTGTTATTGTTGAAAAGTTTGATTCGGCAACTGCTCTGAATACCCATTCAAGAAAAATCGGCCCCTCATACCACCAGTGTCCATAAAGTTCCGCATCGTAAGGGGAAACAACAATAGGTTTACGATATTTCATTTTTGAAGCAAGAAATTCTATCTGTTTTGACCTGTTGTGAACAAAATTATATGCATGTTCTTTTGCCTTTCCATAAGCAACATCAGGGTCATAACATGCTTTAAAACTTCCTTTCTTATCTGTAATAGCGTGATATTTTATTCCCATATTTCTTCTTATACCGTCACTGTGAAGATAGGGCTTTACATATTCATAATCAAGTTCATATCCTGCATCTTTATGAAACTCCCTATAAACTCCATCTCCGGGATAACCGATTTCCGAACTCCATACCTGCTCTGAAGATTCCAAATCCCTTGCAAATGCCGCCACTCCGTTTTTTGTATAAACAGGAGAATAAATACCGTAAACGGGTCTCGGATCACTGTGCATTATTCCGTGTGCATCTACAAGAAAATATCTTATTCCATGCTTTTCGAGAAATTTATCCTGTTCCGGATAATATGCACATTCCGCAAGCCAAATACCTTTAGGTTCTCTATTGAAATTTTTTATATAATCTTTTTTTGCCATGTATATTTGTGCATTTACAGCTTCAGGATAATCTTTCATTAGCGGTAAAAATCCATGTGTTGCGGTAACAGGAATTATTTCAAGGTTTCCCTGTTCCTGAAATTTTCTAAATGCCCCTACTAAATCTTTCATATATTTATTTTCATACACAGTTTTCGCTCTTTTATTAAACCATAAGTTATGTTCTGCCACTTTAAGCATATCGGGATATTCTTTCAGTCTTTCTATTTCCAACTCACAAAATTCGATTAATTTACTCATATGAGTAAGGTATCTTTTTCTTAACAAATCATCATTAAGCATATTTACAAGTGTTCCTGACATAGTCATTGTCAAATTCCACGGAATACTGTCTTTTGTCAAACTTTCAAACATTTCCAGAAGAGGAATATATGTTTCAGTAATTGCTTCATATAACCAATCCTCTTCTAAAAATTCTTTGTGCTCGGGATGTCTTACATAAGGCAAATGTGCATGTAAAACAAAACTTAAATATCCATTCATAACTTATAACCTCCATCAAATATTTTAAAATTTTCTTTCATACTTAAAAACACTGTACATTTATTTATACCATATTTTCAGTTTTTTTCAATACCTTAATATAAATAAATCTAATTTTTTTTGATATTTATAATTTTTTATTTTTTTATATTTATATTTTTCTATATTCTTTAATTTATAAATATTCAATAAATTTTTATTTTTTAAAAATTTTAAGTTTATTTCCTATAAACTTTATTTCAGATTTTTCGCCCCCCTTTTTATGAATGAATTTACATTAATTTTAAAATATTTCTTTTCCCTATTTTTTATAAAAAAGTCTTGTAAAAATTTCTCAAAAACTCTTTTTTAAACTTTTTTGTAAAAAAGCATGTGCTAAAAAACTTTACAACTCAAATTTTACTATATTACTATAAAAACTTTTTTACTACATTCACTATTGGATTTTTCATTTTACGAAATTTGAATATTAAAATTCCGCTTAATCCTTAATTTCATACTTCCATTATCTACTATCTTTTTGACATTCAAAATTTTTCTGAAAAAATTTGAAATTATGCTGAACAGAAAAATTAATGTCTGAACAAAGTAAGTTTTCAGTTTTTCAAGCATAATAAATTATTTTTGAGGAACAAAAAAATTCCAATCGATAGCAAGAATGTGAAGGCATCGATAAACCCTCGCATAAAAACTGTTAGTTTCTTTCAAATCCTTTAGGCTCGTATCCGAAATTGAAAAAATATCTGAAATGTTCTCCGGGAGTTTTAGCTACTCCCAAATACCAAGGTCCTAAAGGTGTCTTTATGCCTATTCCTAAACTATAACTCTGTTTCTTTCTTTTTCTGAAAGAAAAACTTTTATCGGATATATTTGCATGAGCGAAAGATGCATCTGCATAAATAAACTTTGAAATATTATACTGGAATTTTATTTTTCCTCTAAATATACTGTTTCCTTCTATTTTATCAGGAGGTAATCCCAGAAATTCCATTGAATAGTCGGACGTTCTTATGCCTCCAAGTTTAGGACCATATGTCTCAGGAATTTTATCTCCCTTAGATGATACATACAATACGCTTGGAGTTACAGTAACCTTTTCCGAAACCGGTATATTTATTTCCCCTTCTGTATAAACCGAATTGAACTCAGTATCTTTTGATTTTGAAAAGACGTAAGCAGCTGTAAAATATACTCCTTTTGTCGTAAATATTATTGAATCTCTCGTATCATAAGTAAATAGAGCTTCATAATAAGGAAATTTTACTTTCCTGTTTCTATTTTCATCCATATGTTTCCCTACAGCAGATATCTGATATCCCCCGCTTATTAAGAAAAGCATATCTTTTTTTATTTCAAAACCTATTCCTCCACTGAACTTTAATTTTCTATTTTCATATTCAAAGTTTCTTCCACCGTAATGCTGATTTTTTATAATATCTTTTTTATGTTCAAATTTCGTAAGTAAGAGTATTTTAGATTCTTTTCCTATAAATGCAGACAATGCTCCATTCAGGCTATATTCATTATTTACAATGGTATTTAATGAATAAACGACATTGACATTATTAATAATTTTATTCCCTTGTGCTCCTATACCTAAAGTTGCCAGATTTTCATTGTTTACATTACCTGATACAGTTAGATAATCTGAGGGTTTCTCCTGTACTGTTAACTTTAGTGTATCACCTTTTACTTCATAATATGCTGTAGTGAAATTTCCATTTTGATATATTTTATTTACTATACTTTCCATTGATTTTCTATTTAATTTTTGGGGTAAAGCAGGTAAAAATTTTTCAAAATACTCTTTTTTATATTTTCTGTTTCCTGCTATTTCGATATTTTTTATTTCATATTCTTCTTTCCAACTGTTTCTAAATTCTCTTCTCTGATTTTCCAATTTTTCAAACATAGCAGAATTGCTCAGTTTTCTTATAGTTTCAATATTTTCACGGGCAACTTTTTCACCTAACGCTATAATTTCCTTAACTTTACTGAAATCTGAAGAATCTATTTTTTCAAGTTCAGGTGCCATATATAAATCAAGCATTCTTTTCTGCCTTTCGACTTCCTGTCTTCCCGCGATAGTGGCACTATCTGAAATGACATCTATAAGATTCAGTTTCATTTCATCTCTTTTTGTAAACCCTTCCCCTACATTTATACCTATTGTATAGTCCGCTCCCAGTACTTTGACATCCTGAACCGGTAAATTTCTGACTATCCCTCCGTCTACATAAAGTCTGTTTCCATCCCTTATGGGTGCAAAAATTGTAGGTAAAGACAAACTTGACCTTATTACTGTAGCAATAGAACCTTTATCCAGCATTACTCCTTCTCCTGTTTCCAAGTCTGTGGCAACAGCAGCAAATTTTCTTGGAAACTTACGAAAATCATTTATATCCGTGACCCCATAAAATATACCGTTCAGCTGCTCACTTGCAGTTTTTCCTCCTACTGCTCCTGACGGTAGTTTAGGTGCAAACTTTTCTATCGGAAGCACTGCCGAATTTCTGTCCTCTATTAAATTTCTTAAAGCTCCTTTATCTTTTCTTTCAATTTTATCACTGAAAAGGGAAAACCAATCCATTTCAATAGCTATTTTTTCTATTTCTTCAGGTGTATAACCTATACTATACATTCCTCCTATAATACTCCCCATACTTGTCCCTGTAACATACTGAATCGGTACTTTTTCTTCTTCAAGTACCTTTAAAACACCGATATGAGCAAGTCCTTTAGCTGTGCCTCCACTAAGTACAAGACCGATATTTTTATTTTCCTTATTTTCAATATTTTCTACATTTTCCGTTTCCAATTTTTCATTTTTTCCCCGGTTTATTTTATCATATTCTGAAAATCCTAAGTTTGCTGTTAAAGTAAATAAAAAAGTTATAAATAATATTTTTTTCATATTTAATCAGTCCTTTTTTACAGAATATTATACAATTCCTCCAATTTTTCAACTGTATATTTCGGCTCAATATTTTTTTCCTTTTCTTTGTTCTTCAGATTGACCCAACATGTATCAATGCCGAAATTAATCCCTCCCTGTATATCTGCTGTAAGTGAATCGCCTATCATTATAACATCATCTTTATTTTTATGTTCCAATTCTTTCAAAGCATATTCAAAAATTCCCGCATAGGGTTTACTTATTCCTATGTCATCTGAAACTATTATTTTATTTATATATTTTCCAACTTTTGAATTTTCTACTCTTGAATACTGAACTTCTTTCATTCCATTAGTTACAACAGCTATTTTATATTTTTCATTAAGATATTTACACAGTTTTTCGCTTTCATCAAATAAGAAAGTCCCTTCACTCAGCCTTTTTAAATATTGCTTACTGAAATCCGCGGCATTATAGCTCAATCCCACTTTCTCAAACAGTATTTCAAACCTTTTTATCTTCAATTCGTCACTTTTTACAGTTCCTTTTTCAAGCTCTTTCCATAATATTCCATTTATAATTTTATATTCTTTTTTCATCTCTTCATATTTTTGCTGATTTCGTTCATGATCAAAATATCTGAAATCTTCAAATACTTTTTTTATAGCATATTCTTCAGCTTGGGCATAGTCAAATAGTGTATCGTCAATATCTATTAATATTACTCTGTACATTTTATCCTCTTTCTATTTTTTTTAATCAAATTTCTAAAAATTTTTACGAAACATCTGCTATATATTATTACTTTATACTCTGTTTTTTAATAAGATTTTTTCAAATTACTTATCCCAATTATCTTTTTAATATTTTTTCTTCTAAAAAATTCAATGCCTTTTGTACATCGGCTTCGCTTCCTTCTTCCTTTACATACTCAACATATTTCACTATATTATTTTCATCTACAATAATTAAAGCTCTCGTGAGTAACCCTGCTTCTTTTATCAACAGACCGTTCTGAATTCCGAATTGATGATATTTATAGTCGGAAACGGGTTTAAGACTGTTTATATTATTACTTGAACAGAATCTTTCCTGTGCAAACGGAGTATCTACCGTTATTGAATAAAATCTCACATTGGGAAACTTCTCAGCTGCGGTATTCAATATTTTTGTCTGTATGGAACATACTTTTGTATCGAGAGATGGTGCGGTATATATGACTTTAATTGCTTTTTCCTCAAATATATTTTTATCTTCCAGTTTTGAATTTATAGTCAAAGGAACTGTTTTTAAAGTATCTCCCGCTTTTGTCTCTTTTCCTACAATTGTGACAGGTTTTCCATCCATTGTTATTTTTAAACTATTTTCTTCTTTCAGAGTATCCAAATATTTGACAAATCCGTTATTTTCATCACTTGAACTTTTCACTTTTCCTTTTTCATGCCTGCAAGATACTGTTACCATTATTATAAACATTATCATTAAAATTCTTTTCATTCTGCTTTCCTCTTTTCTTACTTTAACTTTTTTTACCTATAAAAGAAAATCTCAATAAATTTTTTTAAAAAATTATATTGAGCTTTCTTAATCATTATATTTTAAAACTATTTACTTTTTTTCTTCTTTGAAGAACTCTTTTCAGACTTTTTGGTTTTCTCTTTAGATTTTGAAGTTGTCTTTTTATCCTTAGATTTTTTGTCAGTTTCTTTTCCTGATTTTTTTCTTCCTTTTGAACGATTTCCGGATTTCTTACTGTCGGATTTTCCTGAAGACTGACCTCCTGTAGCTTTTTCAACTAAAGGTTTGGAATCCTTTTTAGAATTTAAAGCTCTTATTATATACTCGGCTTCCTGTAAAGGAACTGTTATAAAGGAGTATTTATCCATAATTTTAATATCTTTTACTTTTCTTCCCGGTGTTTTTGCTTTTTTGTTTAATAAATCAAGCAACCTTCCAGGATTATACCCGTCCTTACTTCCAAGTGCTATAAACAGTCTTGTCTTATCTTCTATTTTTACTTTTACATCCTCTATTTCACTATAACTTTCAGGTAAAAACTCATCTTCATATACATGTCTCAAAATAGAAGCCAATACCTGTTTCGGCTCTCTTCCTTCTATTAATTTATCTGCAAGAGCCTCATAACTTACATAATCCTCTTCTTTTATAATTTCATCTATATATGCAATCAGAGCTTCCTTTTTTGCATTCAGGATTTCTTTTACGTTAGGTATGCTTTCTCTTTTTATGTCGGTTTTCGTAACTCTTTTAATTTGTGAAAGTTTACTTGCTTCCCTTGGAGTAACAAAAGTAATGGCTATTCCTTTATGTCCCGCTCTTCCTGTTCTCCCTATTCTATGAACATAAGATTCCGCTTCTTGAGGGATTGAATAGTTTATAACATGGGTAAGATTACTTACATCTATTCCCCTTGCTGCAACATCTGTAGCTACAAGTATTGTCAGTATTTTTTTCTTAAACAGATCAAGAGCTTTTTGTCTTAATCCTTGTGTTATATCCCCATGAATACATTCAGCATCATAATTTCTTGCTTTTAATTTATTCGTAACTTCGTCCACTTCGGATTTTGTACGACAGAAAACTATTCCGTAGAAATTTTGCTCGTAATCCAGAACACGGCATAATGCTTCAAATTTATCTTCCTGTTTTACTTCATAATATATCTGCTCTGTCAAATCAGTAGTCAGCTCTTCTTTTTTTACCTTCAGCAACTTATAATCCGACATAAATTTTTTAGCTATGCTTAATATAGTTTTTGGTATAGTCGCCGAGAAGAAAAGCATTTTTTTTTCGTCATTAGTTTCCTCGAGAATAAGTTCTATATCTTCAATAAATCCCATATTCAGCATTTCATCAGCTTCATCTAAGACAAAATAATCAAGATTGTTTACTTTCAAAACTTTCTTTCTCATAAGATCCATAACTCTTCCCGGTGTACCTACTACTATATCCACTCCTGATTTAAGTTTTTTTATCTGATTTTCAATTGACGCTCCTCCGTATACCGCTAAAACTTTTATATCCTTTTTACCTTTTAAAGAATATATTTCATCAGCTACCTGATTTGCCAACTCTCTTGTAGGGGCAAGTATAAGTGCCTTTACAGTTTTATCAGGTTCAAGAGTCTCCAATATAGGTATACTGAATGCTGCAGTTTTACCGGTTCCTGTCTGAGCTTGCCCTATTAAGTGAGTTCTTTCTTTCAATAATTCCGGTATTACAAGTTTTTGTATATCGCTCGGTTCTTCAAATCCTTTTTTTTCCAATGCATCAAGTACTTCTCTACTCAATCCATAATCTTCAAATTTTTGCATTTACTTTTTTACCTTCTTTCCTTTTTTCAATTCTAATATTTAATATTTTTCATTTTACTAAATAACTTATTAATATGTTTCTTATCATATTATCTTATTTTTTTGATATAATAGATACAAATTATTATAACATATTTTTATCATTTATGCTTGGAAATTTTTTACTGTAAATCTTCAGTAAAAATCGTAATTTATGTTACAATATTTGAAATATATAAATTATGGAGTATTTTATTGAAAAAATGTTTTATATTTTTACTTTATTCTTACTTTTAAACTTTTCTTCAATTACCAACTACCTGAAATTTAGAAAGTTATAACTAATTTAAAAAATTTGATTTCAGGATTTTACTGTCACCTAAAAACTTTTAAATACAATATTATAAGTATATTTGAAGCTTTCCCTTTTATTTTCCAATTAAACGTAGGAAATTAACTATCCTTTTATAATACACATACCGGAAGAATTAATATTTACGAATTTTTCTCAAACATACTGAAAAAATTTTATAATAATTGAATCGAATAAAAAAGGGAAAGTTCAATAAATTAGTAGAATTATCAAGCATCATCTTCAAAATTCTTTTTGAATTATTTTGACAGTACTGCTGACTATTATATTTCTGAAAAACGTTTTGAAATATTTGCTACTGATGTAAAAAAATAAATCAGATTGACTATAAAATTATTTCTTTCCCTCCTGACCCAAGAAGAATTTATTATATAAAAAAAATTAGTGATATTGAAATTGTATAATCAAACAATGATAAATTTAAAAAACTTCACTTTACGGCTAAAATTGAAAATGGAAAAGTTATTGTTTACAGTAACGGACATTTTTTCTTTTCATATTACAAAAACGAAAATTCCCTATTTTGGAAAACCCGTCAGAAAAGCTGAAAAATCCTTATAAATACAGAACTGTAACAATTTGAATATTATTCTAACAATTAACCTAATAGTGTAAAGAAATATCGGATTTCGAAAAATTGACTCACTGCCAAGAGTGAAGACAAGCTTTTTTTCCCCATACACATCTATACAATCTAATTAAAAATCAAAAAAATCGGAATTTTTTCTTTATTAGAAAACATTCCGATTATATTATAAAATTACTATTTTTCACTCATTTTCTTTGATTTTTTCACACAGGCATTTACAGCATTTATTACTGTTCCCCTGAAATTACCGTTTTCCAGAACTTTTACCGCTTCTATGGTTGTTCCTCCCGGAGATGTTACTTCATCTTTCAGTACACCCGGATGTTTCTCACTTTGAAGAAGCATTTGAGCAGAACCTTTCACAGTCTGAGCCACTATTTCATAAGTCATATTTCTCGGAATGCCTTCAAGAACACCGGCGTCACTAAGAGCTTCCATAAACATATAAACATATGCAGGCAAAGAACCGCTTATTCCTGTAAAAGCATGTATAAGTTTTTCGTCAAGTTCAACACTTTTTCCAAAGCTGTTTAATAATCTGAATATCATTTTTTTTTCATTTTCATTTATATTTTTATTGAATACTACTGCAGTCATTCCTTCCAGTACCTGTGCAGGAGTATTCGGCATGGTTCTTACTATTTTTTTATTTGCTCCGATTATATTTTCCACATAATTTATACTTATTCCTGCTGCAATTGTGACTATAATTTTATCTTTTTCTATACTGTCTTTTATTTTTTCCAGAACTTCAGCATAAATATCGGGCTTTACAGATAAAATTATTACATCACTGTTTTCAGTTACTTCTTTTTCATTATGTAAAACATTTATACCGTAATTTTTAGATAATTCCTCTGATTTTTTCATATTTATATCATATACACTTATTTTATTTTCCGAAACTGAATTTGATGTTATTAATCCTTTTATTATGGAATTTCCCATATTTCCAATACCTATAAATCCTATTTTCATTTTTACTCCTTTTATTTTAAAAAATTATTTTAAAACAACTTTTCCAATTATTTGAATTATAGTTGTAATAAATGGTAAAAGAAAAACAATTCTAAAAATGAAAAATATATTTTTGTACCTGAAATATTAAAATCATTTTTTACCGGTATTTTCTGATTTTGTAAATATTTTTCAAATTCAATTATCTTCTCTCTCAAATATATCCTATTTCCTATTGAAGGTCTTATATTTGAGTGAGTATTCCTGTTCTTCCTTTTTCAAATAAATTTTATTTCTATAATTATATTCCACTTTGCAGCCTTTTACTTTAATTCCTTTATTATTAAAATATGAAACTCCATCTTCTACTTTTACTTTTTTTTGTATTATACAGTAAATTATCCAAAAAATTATCAAGAGTAACATTTCTATTAAAAATACGGTATTTCCTATCCTTTCCTTATTTAAAAAATTCAATATTGAAAAAACTGTATGAAAATAACACTACATATAAAAATATCTTTAGTTCTATAGGAAATTTTTTGAATACAAATCCTTTTATTTTTATATTATTATATTCTTTCATACTTTCTACTTAATAATCTTATTCTCTCTTTTTCTTTTTTATCTAAATTCATTTTCTAATTTATAGAAATACTGTTATTTTCTTATTTGTCCGTTTCCTCTTATAATATACTTCGTAGTTGTTAATTCTCTAACTCCCATTGGACCTCTAGCGTGAAGCTTTTGAGTTGAAATACCTATTTCTCCTCCGAATCCGAATTCTCCCCCATCGGAAAATCTCGTAGAGACATTTACGTAAACTGCAGCAGAATCCACTTCATTTAAAAACTTCTCTGCATTATTTATAGATTGGGTTATTATAGAGTCAGAATGTCCTGTGCTATGACTATTTATATATTCTATAGCTTCATTTATATCGTTTACCAATTTCAGAGACATAACCATATCAAGATACTCAGCTCCGAAATCCTCTTCTTCTGCAAGTTTTATATCATTTTTATTTCTTATAATTTCAAGTGCTTCTTTGCTGTATCTTAGTTCCACGCCTTTTTCCAAAAGTATTTCCGTAACTTCAGGCAACACTTTATCAGCAATATTCTTATGAATTAATACAGTTTCTATAGAATTACACGTACTCGGTCTTTGAGTTTTAGCATTTTCAATGATTGGAGAAACAATATCCTTTTCAGCACTTTCATCTACGAATATGTGACATACCCCCGCCCCTGTTTCAATTACCGGAACTGTAGCATTTTCAATGATAAATTTTTTCAGTCCTTTTCCCCCTCTCGGTATAAGGACATTTATATATTCATTGAGTCTAACCATTTCATTCACAAACTTTCTATCTGTATCTTCTATCAATTGAACGGAATTTTCAGGAAGTCCCGCTTTTAGCCCGACTTCATTGAATAAATTACTCAAATAAATATTAGAATTTATAGCATTGGCTGAACCTCTCAAAATCACAGCATTAGATGATTTTATTGCCAATCCTGCAGAATCAACGGTCACATTGGGTCTTGATTCATATATTATCCCTATCACTCCTAAAGGAACTCTCTTTTTTTCAATAGTCATACCGTTTTTATGTTTCCATCCTTCAAGAATTTCTCCTATAGGGTCATTAAATGCAGCTATTTCAATTAAACTTTGTGCCATAGCTTCTATTCTATCGTCTGTCAGTTCAAGTCTATCAAGAAGTGCAAAGGAAAGTCCCTCTTTTTTTCCTTTTTCCAAATCTTCTCTGTTTGCTTTTTTTATTTCTTCTTTTTTATTAATAAGCTCCGCAGCTATCATTGTCAAAACCCTGTTTTTTGTTTCCGTATTCAAGGTAAGAAGTTTTTTTGAAGCTTCTTTGGCTCTTTTTCCCATTTCTTCTATATAATTCATATTTTCTCCCTGTTGATCTTATTAAATAATATTAAATAAAGGGGACTCAAAAAAGGAAAACATTTTAACCTATAAAAAATATCTTTAGACATTTTACTGAAAACATCAAAATTATCAGTACTGAGAAAATATATATTCTTTATATTTACCGTGTTTTCGTCTTATGACACAACCCTTTTTTCTTTAAAACTGTTTTTATTATATATTACTGAAATTTACTTTTATTTTTATTTCTCTTTCTTTTTTTCTAATGAATTCCATTGCCACTCTCTTAGGAAAATTAAATAAAAATTCTACTGTTCCTCCATTTTTTATTTTTTCCATAATTTTCAGATAATTCGTTTTTACAAAATCTTGCCGAAACAACTCAAATCCTTTTTTCGGATATCCCCCAGCAACTTGACTTTTCCAAGTATCATTATTTTTATACCATATTGCCATAAATTGATTCGGATAATATGCATGGGGAATGAAAAAATAATCCGTTTTTCCATAAAGTACTTTTTCTCCGTTCTTCCCCAAAGAAAACATCCTCATAATAATATATTGAGGGATACAACTTTATAAGCATGTAAGTCATTACAAATGCAAAAAATGCAATTCCTAAAGTCAGCACTAAACAAATGATAATATATTATTACTCCGCTTCTTTCAAACCCTCTTTCAAAATTTCCTATTAAAGAAAGCAACTGCATTAATTAAAAAAAGGTAAATATATAAAATAACCTATAGTTGTTATTTTCAGGCTCATATTCATCCCCACTTTTTTCTTTACATTCTCATTATTACTCATTTTTATCATTCCGTTCTATATTTTATTTATTGTAAATTTTAACTTATTTTATCTATTTTTGCAATTAATTTATTTCTGCAAAATTGTCAGATTGTCAATATGTACCGCTTCATCAGCATATTTATGTCCTAATATATTTTCTATATCTTCACTGTGTCTACCTTTTATAAGGTTAATTTCTTCAGAAGAATAATTTGAAATTCCCATAGCGATAACTTCACCTTTCAGATTTTCTATTTTAGTAACAGCACCTTTACTAAATATACCCTCTATAGATTTTACCCCTACAGGCAAAAGACTTTTTCCTTTGTATAATGCTTTTTCCGCTCCCTCATCTATTGTCAAAACTCCTTTTTTATTAGTTCCGTAAGCAAGCCAGTATTTTTTTGAACTTATTTTTTTATGTTTTTTCACAAAAAGAGTTCCTATGTTTTCTTTTTCTACTATTCTCGTAATATTTTCAGGATCATCCCCGCTTGCGATTATTAAATGTGTACCGATTTTTGTAGCCATTTCCGCAGCAATTATTTTAGTTACCATTCCTCCTGTGCCAAACTTTGTCCCTTCCCCTCCTGCATTCTTTTTTATATCTTCATTTATATTTCCTACAATTTCTATAAGATTTGCATCTTTATATTTTTGAGGATTTTTATTGTAAAGTCCTTGAACATCAGACAAAATAATTAATAAATCCGCATCTATAAGTCCTGCTACAAGAGCCGAAAGCGTATCATTATCTCCCACTTTTATTTCATCTGAAACTACCGCATCATTTTCATTTACGACAGGTATTATTTTATTACTTAGAAGAGTATTGCATACATTTCTTGCATTCAGATATCTTCTCCTGTCGGAAAAATCTCCCTTTGTCAAAAGAAGCTGACCTATAATTTTATTATGCTCCTGAAAAAGCACCTGATAAAGATGAGTCAAAGCTACCTGTCCGACTGAAGCAAGTGCCTGTTTTTCCGACAATGTTTTAGGGCGCTCACTCATATTAAGTTTTCCCATTCCTGCTCCTATTGCCCCTGATGTCACAAGAACGATATCGTATCCTTTATCAGATAAATTACTTAGTTCAAGGACTATTTTTTTTATTTTTTCTCCATCCAGATTTCCGTCTTCTTTTGTCAAAGTCGATGTTCCTACTTTTACTACTATTTTCTGTATATTTCTTAATATTTCTTCTCTTATATTTTGTTCTTTTTTCATTTTTTCCCTTACTTTCCTTATAATTATTCTCCTTCAGGAATCCAAACTGAAATTTTCCCTGCCTGTACACCGAATATTGCAAATCCGTTTTCATCAACAATAATATTTTCAAATCCGCTTCCTGTGATTTCTTTCCATATCTGACCCGTTCTGTTTTTCCCCACTTCTATTATTTTTTCTCCACTGACATCATTTGACAGAACTGCTACACATCCACTGTTTCTGTCATTTTCTCTGCCTGTTCTATAAAATGCTATAATATTTGGAAAATCAAAATAATTGAATTGAGTTCCATAAGCATAATTTTTCCTTACATACAAAAGCTGATCTATTATCCATTTATGTTCACTTTCATTCCCGCCAACACCGTAATAATCGCCATAAAATAGACAAGGATATCCTTTTTCCGATAAAAGTATTATTGCATAAGCATGAGGTTTAAACCAACTTTCTATTTGGGATTCCAATGCACTTCCTTTCTGTGAATCATGATTATCCACAAAAGAGACTGCTTGCATGGAATCTGATATTAAAATTGTATTATCCAGTATTGTTCTTAAATCAAAACTTTTACCTTTTACAGAAGCTTCGTGAAAGTTAAAATGAAGTCCCACATCAAATAAATCTGTTTTGTAATCTAAACTTTCCAAATATTCTTTTAGTATTTCGAGATTATCTTTCCAATATTCTCCCACTGAATAAAATTCCTCTCCATAAACGCTTCTTATTTCTCCGAGAAAATCTTTAACAAATTCTTCACTTATATGTTTGACCGCATCCATTCTAAATCCGTCAAGCTTCAATTCATTTATAACCCATTTACCCCAGTTTATAACTTCTTTTTTCACTTCAGGATGAGCATAGTTCACATCAGCATTCATAAGATAGTCATAATTTCCCATTTCAGTATCTACACCTTTATCCCAGTCTTTGTTTTCTCCTAATATTTTATAAATGGCATTTTTCCCGTTCCTATTATTAAAATCTACTCCTGTAAAAAAATTATAATTCCATTTAAAATCCGAGTATCTGTTATTCCTTCCGGGAAATGTGAATTTTGTCCATCCTTCTATTTCATAAGGTTCTGATATCACTTTTGTTCTATCTGAGGAATCTACTTCGACTGCCTGAAATTTTTCAGTTTCATCTGCACCTGCCTTATGATTCAGAACAACATCGAGATATACATTTATACCGTATTTATGAAGTTCTTCTATAGCTTCTGTAAGTTCCTGTTTTGTCCCATATTTTGTTCTTATCGTCCCTTTCTGTTCAAACTCTCCCAAATCCCATAAATCATAAGCTCCATATCCTACATCCATAGAGGATGTTCCTTTATATGCCGGAGGAATCCAAACAGCGGAAACTCCTACTTCACTTAAATGTGTAGCATCATCTTTAAGTCTTTTCCAGTGTTTTCCATCATCAGGTAAATTCCATTCAAAATATTGAATCATTACACCGTTTTCCATCAGTTCTTCCTTTCTATTTCTTTTTTTAATATTTTTATACAAAAATTCTGGAAAATTTTATTACTTAAAAACTAAGAACCTTCGTTCATTATTTCCTTAATCTTTTAAAGAGTAATCTTTTTTTTATTTATGTATTCTATAACTTCGATTAAATCCTCAGGTGTATCCACTCCTATGACCTCCGAAACTGTTTCAAGTACTTTTATATTATATCCGTTTTCCATAAATTTCAGCTGTTCAAGAGATTCCACTTTTTCCAAAATTCCTTCTTTTAAATTTTTCAATTCTTTTAAAAATTTGAGTGTATACCCGTATATTCCTATATGTCTGTAATATTTAAAATCTTTCACCGCATATCTTTCATAAGGAATTAACGACCTGCTGAAATACAAAGCATTGTCATTAAAGTCTGTTATCACTTTTACTATATTCGGGTTTGAAATATCCTCCCCTGCCTGAAACTCCTTTTTCAATGTTATAATTTCGGATTTTTCTTTCCTGTAGTTGTTTGCAATGAGATTAATTGATTCAATATCTATAAGAGGCTCATCTCCTTGTATGTTTATTGCAAAATCATACTTTGCATAATCAGGATTATTTATAACTTCAGTTATTCTTGAAGTACCGTTTTCGTGCTCTGATGAGGTCATAATTACTTTCCCGCCGAATTTTTCCACAGTTTCAAATATTCTTTTATCATCTGTTGCTACGATTAATGTGTCAATATCAGCTTTTTCAGCTCTTTTATAAACCCATTCTATCATAGGATGTCCGTTTATATTTTTTAGCGGTTTCCCTTCAAATCTCGTAGAAGCGTATCTCGAAGGAATTACTCCTAATATTTTCATATATTTCTCCTTTAATTAATATTCTTTATTTTTCTAATTTAATATAAAATTCAATAATACCCGTCATTTTGACTTTTTTAATATTTACAAATAATAATTATACAATTTTTCCGTTTTCCAAATATAACTTAAACGTTAAAATTTCCTTTTTATGAAAAAAACAGAAATTCAATTCAGCATTATATCTATATACAAATCATTGAAATTTTATGCTCTCTCTTTCCTATCTGAAAATAAAATAATCGACCTGAGTGTAGTAATTTTTAATCTTTGATATATTCTATATATTCTAAAAGTAAAATATTTATTTCTTATAACGAAAATTTTAGTTTCTTTATATTTTTAATTTGTGTATTTTTATTATATCATTTTATTAATTGATATGGAACTGATAAATAATATAAAATAAAGTTAATTATAAATATTTATAGTAAAATAGATAAATCCTTTACGATAAGAAAAAATCGGTTCTGTCACATTTAAATATGAAATTTAAAAAATTAAAATTATTTTGTAAATCATAAAATTTTCTGATTTAATATACATCATTACATGAAAAATAGTAAAAACATATAATATTTAATAAGAAATTTTCCCTTTGACTCCATTTTCTCGCTTTATGTGAATACTGTCAACATTTAATTTCAATACCATCCCGGTATCATTATTTACTATAAAAAAAGCTTTATATAATTTACATTGTTTTTAAAAATCTTTAAATCGGCTATAATTTAAGCTTCTTATACCGTAATCATTCCAGATATTGTCAAAAATTCTCTTTAACTTATCCGTTTTTCATAATTCCATTATTATTTTCATTTGTAAATATTTTAAACAATACTGTATATCTTATTAATTTCATATTTTCAAATAAAATAAAAACTACTCAACTAAAAAAGCGAAATAATTTTATTTCCACTTTTTTTATTGGCATTATCAAAGAAATTTAACATAATATTAATTCTATCAACTATAGTCTTAATATTTTTATATTTAATTTTAATATACTATAAATTTTTTTCTTTATTAATAAAGATAATTCCTCATTTTCTTAAAAATATTTGAATGCTGATCCTGCTGTAATTAAAACAACATTTAATTATTCATCATATATACTTGTATAATATATAATTTATATTTTCATTTTAAATGTAAATAATATATTATAAAGTTAATAATCAAATCTTATTATGAAAGAAAGGGTGATAAATGTGGAAAATAATTTGTGGAAACTGTTGGAAACTTTAAAAAATTACAAATGGGTGGATCTTTCTCACGAACTTACAAATAACAGTCCTTACTGGAACGGAATGCCTAAAGGAGTGTTGGAACTTAATAATACTATTATAGATTTCCCTGAAATGAATCTGAATATACAAACTCATAAGTTTCCGGGACAATTTGGAACTCATATAGACTATCCGGGACATTTTGTAAAAAATGCACGTTTAGCGGGAAATTTTAAAATAGAAGATACTGTCCTTCCTCTTGTTGTCATTGATTTAAGTGAAAAAGTCAGAAAAAACAATGATTATGAGATAGACATTGACGATATCCTTGAATTCGAAAAACAATACGGTACTATTCCTGAAAATTCATTTGTCACTTTCAGGTCTGACTGGTATAAAAGATGGCCTAATATGAATTCTTTAACAAATACTGATGAAAAAGGAAATGCACATACGCCGGGATGGCCTATTTCTACACTTGAATTTTTATTTGACAAAAGAAACATTGCAGGAGTGGGGCATGAAACTCTTGATACCGATGCTGCTATTACTTGTGCAAAAAATGGAGACTTAATAGGAGAAAGATATATCCTGCAAAAGGATAAATTTCAAGTTGAAGCAATGAGCAATCTTGACAAACTTCCTCCTGTAGGAGGAATAATATTCATTACTGCACCGAGAATTGTTCATGCTAACGGATTACCCGCAAGAGTTTGGGCGATTATTCCTTAAAAACTTACTATTGAGGGCTGTAACGCCCTCATTTTTTTATGTTTTTAATTCCCATAATATTCAAAATTTTCCAAAAAAATATTAAATTACATTGAGCAGAGAAATAACTGTCTGAATAAAGTAAATTTGTTGTTTTTCAAACATAAGAATTGTTTTTGAATTTGCAGGACGATGAGACTCTCATAAAAGAAAAAATGCCCTCAAACCTAAAATCCGATTTTCAGACATTTTCTATTTTTCTTTTGTTATTTTTTTTCAGGACTATTACCCTGTTTTTCATTTAACTCGGCAAATGCAGTTACCATACTCGCCAGATTCTGCATATTACTCGGTATTATAATTTTAGTAGATTTTCCGTCTGCCACTTTTTCAAAAGTTTCCATTCCCTTTAAAGAAAGCACTTCTGCGTTCGGAGCAGCTTCTTTGAGTAATCTCAATGCTTCAGCTTTTGCCCTTTGAATGGAAAGAATAGCTTCAGCTTCTCCTTCGGCTTCTTTTATCTGTTGTTCTTTTTTTGCTTCGGCTCTGAGTATTGCCGCCTGTTTTTCTCCTTCAGCCACTAATATTGCCGATTCTCTTTTAGCCTGTGCTTCAAGGATGTTCGCTCTTTTTTCCCTTTCGGCTTTCATCTCTTTTTCCATAGCTGATCTTATATCCGCCGGAGGAATTATACTTTTCAATTCCACTCTATTTACTTTAATTCCCCAAGGATCCGTAGCTTCGTCAAGTTCCACTCTCATATTTGTATTTATTATATCCCTTGAAGTCAGTGTCTGGTCAACCGTCATATCTCCTATTATATTTCTTAATGTAGTAGCCGTAAGATTTTCTATGGCTGAAATAGGTCTTTCAATACCGTAAGTATAAAGTTTCGGGTCTGTTATCTGAAAATATACTATTGTATCAATTTGCATAGTGGCATTATCTTTAGTAATTACAGGCTGCGGAGGAAAATCCACAACTTGTTCTTTTAGTGATACCACTCTTGACACTTTATCAAAAAACGGATTTATAAAATTTAACCCTGAGCTGAGTGACTGGTCATATTTTCCTAATTTTTCAATTATATATACTCTTGATTCCGGTACTATTTTAATAGCTTTAAATATTATTATTAATGCCATTGTTATAATAATGATTATAAACGGTACAAGTATAAATCCCATAATCTCCTCCTAAAATATGTTTTAAACTATTTTTTCCCTAATATTATTTTGTTGCCTTCAAAATTCTTTATTATTACCGTATCTCCCACTTTAAAAAAATCTTTACTGATACCCGTCCATATTGAGCCTTTAAATTTGACTTCGTATTCTTTTTTTAAATTGTCGGTGCTGATAACTTTTTCTATTTTTATTTCCGTTCCTGTCATATTTGAATTAAAATCATTTTTCTTTTTTTTAATGTAATTTTGTAAAACAGGTCTTGTAAAAAGAATGAATACTAATGATAAAACTGCAAATATAAAAAACTCAATATAAGAATTATTAATCAATCCTGAAAATAATGTCACAATAAAAGCTGCCAAAGCCAACCATATTGTTACAAGACCCGGAATAACAATTTCCAATAATGCAAATATTGAAGCTGAAATTGCCCAAAAAATCGCTCCCATTACATAACCTCCTCTCTAAAAAAATAGTTTTCAATTAAAAATAAATTCCTGCGTGCCCTCTAACGCCTCCTTTACCGATACCTACTCCCACTCCTGCGGAACATGATACTAAAGTTAATGCTAATAATATAGCTACAACTAATTTTTTCATGTTTTATCCTTTCATTTTAAAATTTTTATTTTTTACCAACTTGTACATACATTGGAAACCACTTGACAATCTCTATATCTGCAATACTTTTTAGCACCTAAATTATTATTTCTCGGATTTCTTGAGGAATACCATCCGTATGCTCCGGTACTTGCAGACCATGCAACTGCGGCACAAGAATTTTTATATGAAACAATTATTCTGCATGCTCTCCCGCAATGTCTTAATGCCGCCCTTTCAGCATCATATTGATTACGATAGTTATAACTGTAACCTGAATACCCCGTATTTAAATTTAGAGCTATCGCTCCATAATAATCATAATATGAAAAAGAAAAAAAAGACATTATTATAAATAACATTATTATTTTTTTCATCATTATACACACTCTCCTTTTTTAGCATTTATTATTATTTCTAAATATTATACATTACTAATCTTAAAACAAGCTGAAAATTGAAATCTTTTTTGTAACTTTACTCCTTTTTCAATATCGGAAAGTATGTTATTGATAAATTAATATGTACTTTTAAATTTTAAACTTATGTCTATTTCCATATTATTTTCAATTTTTTAAATTTTTATAATTATTTTTATTGTATTTTTAAATATATCCCTCAGTTATTTCATACAATTGTTTTTTACATTATACTACATTTTTCAATTTTTTTTAAGTTATTTATATAAATTTATCATTTCTGTAAATTTTGCTATTTTTGTTTCCAGTTCCTCTTTTATTGAATTTTCCTTATTTATTACTTCTTGAGGAGCTTTCGATAAAAATACTTCATTGGACAATTTTCCCAAAACTTTATCAAGTTCTTTTTTTGTCTTTTCAATATCTTTTTCAAGTTTTGCTATTTCCTTTTCCTTATCTATCAAATTAGCCAGAGGAACATATATTTCTGTAGTTTCAACTAATCTGAAACCTGCCAAATCAGGAATTTCGACATCCGGAGAAAATTCATATTTTTCTATATTTGCCAGTTTGTCGAGAATCTTCGGATTATCCACCAGTATTTTCTTTTCTCTTTCATCAAAAGTTTTAAATATTACTTCTATTTTCTTTGCCGGTGAAACATTTGCCTTTCCTCTTATGTTTCTTATTGCTGTTATAATTTCTTTAAGATAATCGAATTCTTTTTCCGCTTCCTTATTTATTAATGCTTTATCTTCACACGGAAATTCAGATAACATTATTGTTTCTTCATCAATATCAAGCTTCTGCCATATTTCTTCAGTAATAAAAGGCATAAACGGATGAAGCATTTTAAGACCGTTATCCAGAATATGTCTTAATACCCACTGGGCAGTTATTTTATCCGTTCCTTCACTGCCATAAACTCTTGTTTTAGCTATTTCTACATACCAGTCACAAAATTCTCCTCTAAAAAATTCGTAAGCTATTTTTGCTCCACTATCAAGCTCGTAATTTTCCATATATTCATTTATTTTCCCCGATGCTGACTGAAGTTTTGATAAAATCCATACATCTTCCAACTTAAATTCCAGATCTACTACCGATGTTTCTTTATCAAAATCTTCCAGATTCGACAATACGAACTTTGAAACATTCCATATTTTATTTGCGAATGTAGAACCCATTTCCAGTAGCTTTTCGGAAAAATGTATATCCTGTCCTTGGGAAGTGTTGTATAAAAAACTGAATCTTATTGCATCTGCTCCGTATTTGTTTATTAAATCCAAAGGATCAGGAGAATTTCCAAGTGACTTGCTCATTTTTCTTCCCTGCTCATCTCTTATAAGTCCATGTAAATATACGTAATGAAAAGGGATCTCATTGTTTATATAAAGGCTCATCATTATCATCCTTGCAACCCAGAAAAACAATATATCGGCTCCTGTTACTAATGTGTTTGTAGGAAAGAATTTTTCGAAATCTTTAGTTTTTTCAGGCCAACCCATTGTAGAAAATGGCCATAATGCTGATGAAAACCATGTATCAAGAACATCAGTCTCTTCTCTTAAAGCTACTTCTTTTCCGAATTTTTCCTTTGCCTGACTTTTTGCTTCCTCCAAATCCCTTGCTACAAAAATTGTTCCGTCTTCAGCATAATAAGCAGGTATTCTGTGTCCCCACCATATTTGCCTTGAAATAGTCCAGTCTCTTATATTTTCAAGCCAGTTATAATATACTTTTTCCCATCTTTTAGGTGTTATTTTTACTTTTCCGTTTTTTACAACTTCCAGTGCTTTTTCAGCAAGAGGCTTCATTTTTACAAACCATTGAGTGGAAACTCTCGGTTCAATTACCGTATCGCATCTGTAACAGTGACCTACTGCATTTTTATGGTCTTTTACTCCTACAAGATACCCTCCTTCTTCAAGGTCTTTCAATATTTCCTTTCTAGCTGTAAATCTGTCAAGACCACAATATTTACCTCCATTTTCATTTACCTTTGCATCTTCAGTAAATATATTAAGAAAAGGAAGTCCTGTTCTTTTTGCCACTTCAAAATCATTAGGATCATGAGACGGCGTCATTTTAACTACTCCTGTTCCGAATTCCTTATCCACATATTCATCGGTAACTATAGGTATCTCTCTGTTCATAAGAGGTAATATCACTGTTTTACCTATTAAATGAGTATATCTTTCATCAGCAGGATTTACGGCTACTCCTGTATCTCCCAACATTGTTTCAGGTCTTGTAGTGGCAATTACTACAAACTCATCACTATCTTTTATTTTATATTTTATTTCCCATATTTTACCATTTTTTTCCACATGATTCACTTCATCGTCTGCCAGTGCTGTTTTGTCATGAGGACACCAGTTTACAATATATTCTCCTCTATAAATAAGTCCGTCATTGTAAAGCTTTATAAATACTTCCTTTACAGCTTTGGAAAGTCCTTCATCCATTGTAAATCTTTCCCTTGACCAGTCGAGAGATACCCCCAGCCTTCTGAGCTGTTTAGTTATTAATCCTCCATGTTTTTCTTTCCATTCCCATGTTTTTTTCAGAAATTCCTCTCTGCCTATTTCTTCTTTTGTAGTCCCTTGCTCTTTAAGCATTCTTTCTACTTTATTCTGAGTGGCAATTCCCGCATGATCGGTTCCCGGAACCCATAATGTATCAAATCCGCTCATTCTTTTATATCTTATAATTGTATCCTGAATGGCATTATCCATCATATGACCCATATGTAATATTCCTGTTACATTTGGAGGAGGAATTACTATGGAATAGCCCGGCTTCTCATCATTATGTTGTGCATTGAAATATCCTTTTTCTTCCCATATCTTATACCACTTCTCCTCAATTTCACTTGGAGAATATATTTTATTTAACTCCTTTATCATTTCTTTTCCTCCTGTCTGTTTTAAGTTATTTTATCAGTATTTTCTTTATTCATAATATTTAAAATTTTTTCCGTTACTTGTGATTCAATCGGCTTCCTCAGCATTGTTAATATACTCTTTATATCTTTGCAATTTTTTAACTTAACAGTTACTTATTTTTTCCAAAATACAATTAAAACTCATATTCATTTTCTCATTCCAAATAAATAGTAAATGCACTTAAATTAACACATTCAAGTAAAGCAATGTTTATGATATGATTTTTCAATAAATTTTTCATTTGTACTGATTATATTTAATTTGATTAAAGCAATCATCGTATTGTTTTCGTAACAAAACAAAAATATTAATATTTTTTGTATAGTGTTATTTAAATTAAACCGTATATATTATTTTGCAATATAAATTTATTCTTATTTGGAGTATAAATTATAATTATTTAATTTATTTTTCTGATTTTTGCCATAATAGCGGCATTTTTTCCGTTGCCATAATAATTTTTCCTTATCGAAATTTTTTTAAATCCATTTTTTTCATATAATTTTATTGCTTTATCATTATTTTCATCAACTTCTAAAAATATCTTCTTTTCTAAAACTGTTTCTTTACCTCTATCATTTTCATATATTTCCATATCAGAATAAATAATCTCGGATGTTTCTTTTAAAAGTATATTTCCATATCCTTTTCCCTGATAAATTTTTCTTATTCCGATTTCAAACAAATCAATATTTTCAAAAGTATCATAATAGACAATGTATCCTAAAATTTCTTCAAAATCCGATTCTATAAGACAATAAATCAAATATTTATCATTATTTAAAATATCGGAAAAATATTTCTGCTCCGCTTTATCTGAAAAAAGCTCGTTATGTATTTCTATCAATATTTCAGTCACTTTATTTATATTTCCGTCACTTTCATTTACCCTAATAATTTTCCACATATTGAACAAAGCTCCGTTTTATATTAACCCCAGTCTGTTAATAGGCCACCATCTAAATAAAAGGTTACCCTTTATTCTACTTTCAGCCGTATACCCGAAATATCTGGAATCTAAACTGTTCAAAGTATTATCTCCCATAGTCATATAATAATTTTGACTTAGAGTAAGTGTTTCTCCGTTCAGCAGTTTCATAAACAGCTCATCATTATATTTAAAATCCAGTATTGGAAGTACGAGTTCATCTCTTCCTTCCACTTTCAATGTAAATGTATAATATGTACTGTAATTTTCGTTTCCTATAATTTCTTTAAAGTTGCTTTTTGTATTTACATGATCTAAAAATTCTTCAGGTGTCAATGTTCTGAATACTCCATCTTCTTCCAATGTTATAAACTTATCAAGTCTTACTTTATCTCCTTTTTTAGGAATATATATTTTATTATCTCCTAAAATTCCTTCTGCCGAGTATTCTCTTTCACTCAGTTTATCTTCAATTTTATCATTTAAATATATTTTACCTAATTTTCTTTGGGCAACTCTTCCACCTACTTCTACATCTAAAATTTTGTCAATTTTTATCTGCATTGTTTGCCCTGCAGCTCCGACTACTCTTTTCGTGTACATTATCTTATCTGTTATAGGTTCTTTAAATGCTATAATATCTCCGACTTTTGGCAAAGTAAACCTGTATTTTATCATATTGGCAAAAACTCTATCCTGTACTTTTATTGTAGGTTCCATTGAACCTGTAGGTATCACATAATTTCCAAGGTAAAATGTCTGAATAAGCAAAACGAGAACTATTGCAGTTATAGCTGTATCCATTCTTGCAAATGCTTTTCCCAATGTACTTTGTCTTCTCTTTTCAGTTTCCACCAGTTCTTTTCTGGCTTCTTCAGCACTTTTCCCTGTTTCTTTCTGTATTTTTTCTACTTCTTTGCTAAATTCACCATCTTTACTTTCATTTCTTATAGTGGATTCGGTAATTTTCTCTTTTGCAGGTTTTCTATACAAAAATATTAAGGGCATGGAAAGCACCATAGTTATGAAAAGATAAACATAAAAATTTGTGTCCAAAATATTAAACATCAATTTTCCTAAAAAAAGCATTACTAAATTTGCCAGAAATATCCATTCATGTTCTCTTCTCAGTACAAGAAACAGAAAATTTAATGTAAATATTCCGTATATTCCCCAGATTTTCAATTTAATTACAGGATCCGGAACCCTGTCTACAATGAAAAAGAAAATACCCGTTATTATTATTCCCATTATTGTTATAATATTCGCAACTTTTATTCTTTTTTTCTCAGCTTCATCTCCAACGGGAATTTTTTTAAGTATATCATCTTCTTTTTTTCTTATAAAACTGACAACCTGTTTTTCCTTTATAAAAAAATATAAAAGAATTAATGAAGTTATCAAATAAAATATCCCCCATAATATTGTATTCATTGCATTTTCCTTTCTATAAAACAGAAAAAGCTAGCAAATGCTAGCTTTTAGCTACTTTCTAATTTCTTTAATTCTAGCAGCTTTTCCTGATAAATTTCTTAAATAATATAATCTTGATCTTCTTACTTTTCCTATTCTCTTAACTTCTATTTTCTCTATTAGCGGAGAATTGATAGGTATGATTCTCTCTACACCTATTCCTGAAGATACTTTTCTTACAGTGAAGTTTTTAGCTATTCCTCCTCCGGAAACTCTTATAACTACACCTTCGAACACCTGTATTCTCTCTTTATTTCCCTCTTTTACTTTATAATGAACAGCTATTGTGTCCCCTGATTTAAATTGAGGTATATCAGACTTCAAGTAATCTTTCTCTACCAGTTCGATTAATTTCTCTTTCAAGAAATTCACTCCCTTCTTTACGCGATATTCTTTTTATCTCTTCTAATACACAGTATCAGCATCAGCAATAAAAGCGGAATACCCTTTTTCATATACGAAACATATTATCATATTTTTATATTCAATGTCAAGTAAGAGTATAAATTTTTTTAAATTCCTTTTTCTAAATTTTTTTTGTAAAAAAGTTTAATAAAA
Source organism: Leptotrichia sp. OH3620_COT-345 (assembly GCF_003932895.1). Lineage (NCBI taxonomy): Bacteria > Fusobacteriati > Fusobacteriota > Fusobacteriia > Fusobacteriales > Leptotrichiaceae > Leptotrichia > Leptotrichia sp. OH3620_COT-345. The sequence goes on from NZ_RQYW01000003.1 coordinate 186,423, forward strand.
ATTTTTCAGCTCACTTCCTGCTATTTTTTAAAAAACATCGACTATGAACAATTATAAATGAGAATCTTTTTTCTCACTATACATTTTACAAATATTTATGGTATAATTTTTTAAATTAAAACAACGGCTTGAAAGGAAAAAAATGGGAATTATTATTGATTTTTTTGCTATTATAACGGGAAGTTTGCTCGGATTAATTATCGGAAACAAATTTAAAGAAAATATTCGGAATATTATAATGGACTGTATAGGTATGTTTGTTATAATTTCAGGTATAAAAAGTACTCTTAATTCTAATCGGGACATTATTGTTTTGACTTATCTGATAATAGGATCCGTTATCGGTCAAATTATTGATATAGATCTGCAAATAAAAAAATTAAGTATCTTTGTTGAAAATAAATTTTCAAAAGTTTCGTCTATTTCCGTCAAAAATGAGAATTCTATTGAAAGTAAAGAAAAAGTTTCCAATTTTGCTAAAGGTTTTTCCATTACAACAATACTTTACTGCGTAGGAGCAATGGCTGTCATCGGTTCTATAAACAGCGGACTTACAGGAGATAACAGAATATTGAATATAAAAGCCGTTTTAGATGGTATTACTGCTATAATCTTTGCATCAATATATGGTATGGGGGTCTTATTTGCAGCATTTCCGGCCCTTTTATACCAAGGGATGTTTTATTTTTTTGCAAACCAGATAAAACCTTTTTTGACTCCTCAGGCAATATCCGACTTGAATTTTTTAGGCGGAATAATGATATGTGCTTTAGGAATTAATATAATTCTTAAGAAAAATATAAAAGTGGCGAATATGCTTCCTTCTCTTTTTATTTCTATAATTGCCGGAATATTTTTTAAATAACTTTATACAGGGAGGTTGCTATGAAACTTATTGAACTTTACAAAATAATGTTAAAAATCCCTTTATTTAAAGGTTTAAGTATTAATGAAATAAAGGATTTTTTTCAGAAGATAAATTTTCAGATTAAAAATTATGAAAAAAATGAATCTATATTTTTTAGAGGTGATCCTATTGAGCATATTATTATAATCCTTGAAGGAGCTTCTAAAGGAGAAATGCAGAAATTTGACGGAGCTTCTATTACTATTGACTATATAAAACCTTATCAGCTCATAGCTCCGGCTTTTATATTCGGAGATATTAAAATCTTTCCTGTAGATTTAATATCTGTAGAAAAATCAAAATTTCTATTTCTTAATAAAAAAGATTTTGTAGAAATTATGCAGGAAGATAAAAGACTTCTCTTGAATTTCTTAGATGAAATTTCTAATAAAGGACAACTTTTATCCAAAAGAATATGGTTCAATTTCGTAAATAAGACTATAAATGAAAAAGTCATGAGTTATATTAAAGAAAATCAGAAAAACGGTATTATATCATTTAAACCTAACATATCCGAGCTGGCAAAAAAATTTGAAGTTACACGTCCGTCACTTTCAAGAGAAATTTCAGTTCTATGCGACAAGAAAGTTTTGATAAAATTACAGAATAATAAATATAAAATAGATTTTTCCAAATTAAAAGATTTAAATATATAAGGAAAAAGAGTGGTTGGGGTTCCACTCTTTTAGTAACGCTATGAAAAGACAAAAAAGATAAAATCTTTTTTAAAAATAAGTACTATTAAATATATACCTCATTTTTTTAAAATTCAAAATTTTTTTTGTATTTTTTTCACATACTTTTTTAACTTTTTTATTTTATTAAAATACAATTATTTATTTTAGATATAAAAATCCAAAAACTTTTTTAACTTTTTATATTTTTTAAATAAAAAATCCAATCTATCGTTCCGACTAAATTTTTGGTCGCCTGTAGTTGTTACAGGTGGTAGTCATATTTGTAAGTTGTACAGAATCCGTGCTAAGTATAAAACCGCCGTGATGTACCTGATTCAACATACAACAATCCGACCCCATTAAGAAAGAGTAAAGCCCAAAAATTATATTGTCGGTCACGAATAGACCAGACTCTTATTTATATTCTTATATAATTATGTAAATTATTTGTATATATTATATCTGTTAGTTCTAAGAATGTCAATGCCTCTTTTATTTTTTATTTCAATTTCTTTTATATATTCGATTTAATTCAAATTTTTCTTTAAAAATATATGTTTTTCTGATACAATATGAATATATAAATGACGGAATTGATAATACCGCCAAGTGCAGTATTATTTTTATTTTAATATTTTCAGAATATATAAAATATCAATAAGTAGAAAGGAAATTTTAATGGAAATTACTTTTAAATTCAAAAACTTTAAGTCTGATTTTTCTTCTATAATTGATATAAAATAGACTTTCCGTTTATTGTAATAATCACAACAACTTCTTTCTTAGTATTCCGGTTAAATAAAATTCTGCCTGCTTTTTCATCCACTACCACTGTAGTCCTTGAAATCTATTTTAAAATTCAGAGGTTTGTATATCCCTGTTTTCAGACTGAACAATGCTGTTATATACATTTTTTCCTATAACTACGATGCAGGAAATATAAAAAGACTTATAAATACTGTTAAGTTGAGCTATATACGCTATGGGAATTATGTTTACAGAATTTATACTCTGTCAGGTATTTCCCGTTCAGACTCTTGAAATATTTGATGCTTCAGATAAAATGATTGAAATTAAGATTAAAAGCTCTTGAAATTATAATCTTGTTTTCTTATGGTTGTTTGTTCTTTTGTACTCAGCTCAGTTTTTCAAGTTTTAGGCAGAGGAATACTAAGTCTTACATTTTTCCTTGTAAGACAAATTATCTTTATTCTTGCACTGACTTCCATATTTCCAAAAATCTGGAAGCTTGACAGGATATGGTAAATATTTCCGATTGCAGAACTATTCAAAGGAATCTGACTACAATATTTTTAAAAAATGTCTATGAAAATAATATTTTCCTTAAAATAAAAATTACAAAAGGAGTCTATATAAAATGAATGAAAAACAGAAATGGAAAAAGTTTTTTTCTTACTATAAACCTTATAAAAAAATATTTTTTGCAGATATGTTTTTTGCATTTACAGGAGCTCTTATAACTCTTATACTTCCTCTTATTATAAGATATATAACAACCAGTGTCATATACAGAGAACCTCAAAGTGCATTAAAAACTATTTCTTTTCTTGTTATTACTATGCTCGGACTTATAGCTATAGAAGGATACTGTAATTTTTTCATAGCTTATTATGGTCATATTATGGGAGCTAAAATGGAATTTGACCTGAGAAATGAAATTTTTCAGCATTATCAGAAACTTTCATTCAGTTTTTTTAATAATCAGAAAACCGGTCAGCTTATGTCTCGTGTAACAAATGATTTATTTGATATAAGCGAGCTTTTTCATCACGGTCCCGAAGATATACTTATTTCAGCAATAAAAATACTGGGTTCGTTTATTATCTTATTTCTTATAAATTCTAAGCTTGCTTTCATAACATTTACAATAACTCCTGTCATAATTTTGTATGCAGGCTATCTGAATAGAAAAATGAAAAAAGCTTTTGTCAAAAATAGAAGAAGAATTGCAGATATAAATGCTCAAATTGAAGACAATCTTTCAGGTATACGAGTCGTGAAATCATTTGCTAATGAACATATTGAGATAGAAAAATTCAATGAAGGAAATCATAAATTTGTACAAAGTAAAAAAGACAGCTACAGATATATGGGGCTTTATCATTCAGGGCTTTCAGCACTTATTACCTTAATAAGTGTGGTAGTTGTAGCTGTGGGTTCTTTCTTTATTACGGAAAAAATGATGAGTATTCCTGATCTGATAACTTTCCTTCTTTACATTAACAACTTTACAGATCCTATTAAAAAACTGATTAACTTCACAGAGCAATTTCAAAACGGGGCTTCAGGATACGAAAGATTTATTGAAATACTTTCTGTCGTTCCTGACATTGAAGATAAATCTGATGCTTTGGAATTGAATAATATAAAAGGTAATATTTCCTTTAATTCAGTAACTTTCAATTATGCCGAAGCAAATGAAAAAGTTTTGTCGAATATCAATTTTGATGTAAAATCAGGAGAATATATTGCTCTTGTAGGTTCTTCAGGAGTTGGAAAATCCACACTTTGTAGCCTTATACCAAGGTTTTATGATGTTTCCGGTGGAAGTATAACTATTGACGGAGTAGATATAAGAAACATAAAAATTAAAAATTTGAGAAACAATATAGGTGTTGTGCAGCAGGATATCTATCTGTTTACAGGAAATGTAGCAGACAACATCCGTTACGGAAGACCTGATGCAACAGATGAAGAAATTGTTGAAGCGGCAAAAAAAGCAAATGCCCACGATTTCATTATGGAACTTCCTGACGGCTATAATACCGATATAGGACAGAGGGGAGTAAAATTATCCGGGGGACAGAAGCAGCGTATTTCCATTGCAAGAGTTTTTCTTAAAAACCCACCTATACTTATTTTTGATGAGGCTACAAGTGCTCTTGATAATGAAAGTGAAAAAATAGTTCAAGCATCCCTTGAAAAACTTGCAGAAAACCGAACAACTTTTGTCATTGCCCACAGGCTTTCCACTATAAGAAATTCTGAAAGAATACTTGTCCTAACCGAAAACGGTATCTCGGAAAGCGGTTCTCATGAAGAACTTCTGGAACAAGACGGAATTTATGCAAAACTTTATAATATGCAATTTAATAAATAATTATTAATTAATTTGGAGGTGTTACATATGAATGAAACATTAAAAATTTTAAAGGAAAGAAGAAGCATAAAAAAGTACAAAGACATTAAAATTGAAAAGGAACTTCTTGATGAAATACTTGAAGCCGGTAAATTTGCTGCAAATGGAAAAGGAGCTCAGTCAGGATGTATGATTGTTACCCAAAATTTCGATTTAGTGAAAAAACTTGAAAAATTGAATGCTCAAATCCTTGGAAATCCCGAGGCAAAACCTTTTTACGGTGCTCCTACAGTAATTGTAGTTTTTGCTGATAGCACAAGACGCACTTACATAGAAGACGGAAGTCTTATTCTGGGCAATCTTATGAATGCCGCTTATTCTCTTGGAGTAGATTCCTGCTGGATTCATAGGGCAAGGGAAGTTTTTGAAACTGAAGAAGGACAAAAGCTTACTTCTGAATGGGGGTTACCCAAAGAACATAAAGGAATCGGATTTTGTATTTTAGGATATCGGGATTGTGAATATCCTAATCCCAAACCGAGAAAAAAAGACTTTGTAAAAGTTATAATATAAAGGAGCAGACAGGGGATGAAGTTATACTTTAAAAGAAAAAAGCAGACTTCCGATACTTTCAGGCTGGGACTTCTTCTCAGCATGGTAGGAGGTTTTACCGATGCCTATACTTTTGTTACAAGAGGAAAAGTACTTGCAAACGCTCAAACGGGAAATATAGTTTTTTTAGGATTGAGATTGGTCGAAAAAAAATGGGAGAAAGCTTTTTTCTATTTTCTCCCTATACTTGCTTATATTTTGGGTATTATTGTTGCAGAATATATAAGAAACGAATTTAAAAATTCAAAAATCCATTGGCGACAGATTATTATTATTATAGAAATTATAGTTTTATTTATATGCGGATTTGTTCCTATAGGAAATTTAAATGTTTTTGTCAATATTTCCATTTCTTTTATGTGTTCCCTTCAAGTTCAGGCATTTAGAAAAACCAATGGAAATATTTCAGCTACTACAATGTGTACAGGAAATTTAAGAAGCGGTACTGAAAATCTCTTTTATTTTATAATGAAAAAAGATAAAAATTCCGGAAAAAATTCTCTTATTTATTTCGGACTTATATTTTTCTTTATTATTGGAGCAATTACAGGTTCATTTTTTTCAGAATGGATATTTGAAAAAGCTATTTTAGTTGCATGTGTTATACTTCTACTTGTATTTATTATAATGTTCAGGGAAAAAATATAAGTTATATTTTTCTCCGTGAAGGTTTATAATTACTTTTACACTTCATCTATCAATTGAAAGTTTTTTTAACGAAAAATACAGGAATAAATATTAATCCGAACAGAACAAATGTGTGATTTTTTATCACATTTTTTCAAAAATACAAAAATATATGAGGACCTGAACCGGTCCTCATAAAATTTTATCTTCCATTTATTTTTTCTGATTTCAACTCTACTTTCTCCAAAATATTCAAATTTATGTTTTTTATAAAATAGATCTGCGGGTTGACTTACAATAAGGCCATATAAAACTGTCTTCATAAGTAATTTCATTAAAATATTTATCAATTTCACCCATGAGCATGTCTCTTATGCCTTGGCTCGAATATCCGGAATCCAATCATTTACTATAAAAGTTATCTCTCTATCCTCTACAACCCTTCCAAAGCTGATTAAAATTTTTGTCATAAACTGATATAACGAATAAAAAATTTTAAAGAGCTGTCTTGCTTCCATCCAATTTTTTTATCCTTATTCCTGAGCGGAGTCTTAAATTTATATAATCTTCTACACTCTATTAAAATTTATATTTTTTCATATTTTTTATTTTCTGTAACAGAAAATCAAGTTTTTATATTATTATTTCCCATTTTTCAATAATAATATATTTTTATTAATTTTTTACTTAATTATTCTTCTTTCAATATCTCCCCTTTTCTTAAATCTCCTCTCATTTTCTGAATAATATTATCCATTTCTTCAAGTTTTTTAAGGATTTTCTTTTCTTCTTGACTTGTTTTTATTATTTTTGAAATTCCCCCGTTTTTTATTATAATTCTTTTATCCGCTATTAATGCCAATGTAGGATCATGAGTAGCCATTAATACTATTTTATCTGAAGATACAAGTAAATCAAGGGCTTTTTTTCTGTCAATTCCGGCATTTTCTATTTCATCAATAAGAACTATGGGAGATGAACTTAAAATTGCAGTATCGGCTATCATTAGAGCCCTTGATTGTCCTCCGCTCAAAGCAGTGACTGGAGTACCGAGATTAAACTGTTCTCCTGCCAGCCTATTGGCTTCTTCTATAATTCTGTCAGTTATTTTTTCTATATTATCAACCATTCTACTTTTCGCATGAAGTTCTAGAAATTCTTTTACTGATAAATCCATTACAAAATTCATATTTTGGGATAACTGAGCTACAAGTTTGTTATTTGAGGAATATCTCCATTTTTTATCGGGTAATTCGTTATTTATAAGTATTTCTCTCTGTGTAGGAGTATCCTTTTGGGCCGTCCATTCAATATCAGCAAGAAGTCTTGATTTTCCTGACCCCGTAGGACCTACTATAGAAATTATTTCAGATTTATGAATATCAAGCCTGTCAAATCCTTCAGAATTTCCCGATTTATCCTTTCCTGCGATAATTGTGAGTATCTCAATACCTTTATCTTCTTCCATTCCGAGAAAAAGTTTCATCTGTTCTATATATTCTATAAGACTTTCTTTAAGCTTTTCAATATCAAGAGCAGCATCTTCTATTTCTTCTTCAGTAAATTCTTCTAAAAATTGACTGAATGTTTTATTTTCATGCCCATTTATATTTATAGCATTTTCAGAAAAAAAGTTTTCTGAAAAAGGATATTTTTCAAGAAGTTCACTGATTTTCAGCTCATTAACTATTTTTCTATTCATCACTACTCCCTAAATTCATTTTTCTTACATTTCCCATCTGATATTTTTCTCCTATTCTTGTTTCTCCAAGGCAATATGAGCATAAAGCTGAAGGCATAGGAAATCTGAGTTTTTTTCCTTGTACAGTTTCTATTTCCTTTTCTTTTTCATAAAGGAGAGTGCTTAATTCGTATGCTCCCTGTCCTGTAAGTCCATTCACATGCATTGTTACGGCTGTGGGATTTACAGAATTTACTCTTGAAGCAAATACTTCTCTTTCAGCTTGAGAAACTATATCTCCTTTTGTAATAATTACGATATCCGCAGATTTAAGCATCGGTCCTATTTTTTTAGGAGTATTTATTCCTGATAAATTATCAATTACACATATTCCTTTTATATCTTTTATATAAGGCGAACATCTGTTGCAAAGTCCTGCCGACTCTGTAATCAGTATAGAAAGCCCCAAACTTCTTCCCCACTGAACTACTTCTTCTATATTTGACACAAAAAAATGATCCGGACATAGTGCCCCTGAAAGACCTTTTTTCACAGGAATCCCCGCTTTTTCATATAATATATCGTCATCTGTATACAGACAATCAAATTTTACGACTCCTACAGACATTCCCTGCTGCTTTAGAGCATCTATCGTTTTTAAAATAACACTTGTCTTTCCTGATGATGGCGGTCCTGAAACTACTACTAAATTCATCCTTTTCTCCTCTGCTTCTTAATTTACAGTATTTTTATAATAATATTTCTATAATTTCATAATGGCTTCGTTAAATTCATTTTCACATTGTCTGACAAGTCCTCCAACATCGTTTCCATGTATAAAATCCCAACCTATCCATTTAAATTTCTGGTCTTCAGTCAAGTGATTGTCCACATTGGGATTTGTTGATGGAAATTTTCCGTTTGCAGAAAACAAAGTTCCTATTTTCTCTGACATAAAAAAATCTATAAACGGTTTAACCTTATCTTTTTTTGATTTTTTTGCTATCATAAATATAGGACTTAGTAATGCTCCGTCTTTTGGCCACACAGCTTCAAGATCAGTAGCCCCCATAAGCATTTGAGTAAAAAAATAAGGAATTATACTGATTGCCGGAGCATCTCCGTTTTTCCCTTTCGCCTTTACCATTTGTGCAGGATGAAGATTTTTTTTGTATGATCTTGCAAGTTTATGTATTCCTTCAGAACCGTGTTCCTTATATATATTAATAATTAAAGCGTTGAATAAATCCAAATCATTCATAGGCAATGCTACCGAGTCTTCAAACTCTTCACTTAATATATCTTCCCATGTTTCAGGGAATTTTCTGTCTCCCAATACCGTTTTATTTACTAAAAATACAGCAGGAACTACTCCCATTATTGCATACTGCTTTTTAGGATCACGCAAATCTATTTTATCATTACAAAAATCCTTATTCATTTCATCCAAATATGTTTCAAATATACCTTTTTCCATGTATTGCCCCATAAGTTCCTTATCAAAAAACAGCTCAAATCCTGCTGACAAAAGTATATCCGATACTTTATCGGGATTTCCCGTCTTTACTTTATCCACTACCCAGTCCAATCCCAAATTCGCTGATTGGAGCTCATAGGTTATTTTATAATCCGCTTCGGCATTTCTTTCATTTACCCAGTTTTTAATTCCTTCCATAAGAGGTATTCTTATAGGACAGGGCAACACTCCTTCAATAAGGATATCTCCTGTTGTATTTTCTTTTCTTCCTTCTAATGAAATATCGGTATCACTGTCTTTTTCAAGAAATGCTGCAAGTTTTTCCTCAAACAGTTCAGGATTTATTTTTTTTACTTTAAGTGCCATTTCAAGATTTATATTTTTAGCCATTGATTCAAACATTTGTTTGTTTTTTAGCTGCTCAAAACCGTTTGCTATAAGAAAATTAAGTGTTTCAGGATATTTTTCCACAATTTGATACAATGTATCTTTTAAACTGAAAAATTTATTCATAAAGTTTCATCTCCCTTTTATTTCAGAAATTCTGTATTAATTTTTTATTTTAATTATTTTGTATATTAAATTATATCATATCCACAAAAAAAATATGTAACTTACGTTACATATTTTAAATTATATTTTTTAATTTTTCTTTACTTCCAGTTTCAAAGCACCCAATCCCGTTATAATCACAAAAATTATTACCATTAATAAAAAAATCGAGAGCATAACAACCTTTATTCCTCCTAAAAAAATTATAACTAATATCATCCATAAAATTTTTATAAGTCCTAATGAAGTAGTATAGTCAATTTCAAAAGCTATTAATAATATTGCCAGTAAAGCTATCCCGAAAGATATTCCGAAAGCTGTATAATTTAATTTGACATCCATTTCAAATATTTCTTCCGTTATATTTATCTGTTTTTTCTGACTTTTCATTATAAAATTCTGATATATCTGAAATGTATGTTTTCCATTTTGTAAATCCCATTCTATCTCTTTATTCAAAGGTATTATTTTTGTTTCATTATCTATTTTTAATCTTAACTGTGTATATAGGCTCTTCGAAATTTTGTTATTTAAAATTATTTTCATATTTTTCATTCTCTTCCTTTTCAATTATCATATCCAATCCGTCTTTTCTGTTTACAGCATAAATTTTGCCGTCATTCAGTAAAATTATTTTCCTGATTATGGAAAGCCCAAGGCCCACTCCTGAAGTTTTTTCTTCTTTTTTATAATATCTCTCAAATATTTTTTCAGTTTCACTTTCAAAAATACCTGCACCATAATCCCTAACTATGATTTTTTTCTTTTTATTTCTATTTTCTGCTATCAATTCTATCTTTTTTTTACCTGAATATTTTATCCCGTTATCTATGAGACCTCTTACAGCTTCTGAAAGAAGATACCCGTCTCCCGTTATTATAATATCCTCATCCGCTTTAACTATTATATTTTGCTCTTTATCCAATACCTCATAGTCTCTTTTTATTTTCTCCAGAAATTTCTTTACATTTATTTCTTCTTTTTTCAGTTTCACCTTTTCCAAATTGGAACTTAAAAAAATATTGTTTATTATTTTTTCGATGTTTTTTATTTCCATATCAATATTTTCCAATGATTCGGTAAAAAGTTCTCTGTCATTTTCAGCCCATTTCAATATATCAAGATATCCTTTCATTACTGCAAGAGGGGTTTTCAGTTCGTGAGACACATCTGAAGCAAACTTTTTCTGACTCTTTATTAATTCTTCCTTTTTTGAAAATGTATCGTTAATGACATCTATCAACTCACCTATTTCATCATCTCTTGTTTTTTCAAGTTTCATTTTTATATTTCTGTTATTCAGTTCCTTACTTTGCCTTATAACTTCAGAAACAGGAGTAAGTATATTTTTAGCTACCAAACTTGAAATGACATATTCGGAAATAACTAAAAGTATGAATATAACAGTCATTATATAAAAAAATTTAGAAAACTCTCCAAAAGCAAAATTTCTTGTAAAATAGTATTCTCTTCCTTTTTTCCCCTTATAAATTTTGTTATATATGAGTTTTCTGCTCCTTATCTGTAATTTATCCGTTTTAAAATTATTCATTTCCTCTTCATCAAAATTTTCAGTCAAATAAATAATTTTATTATTTTCCCTTACTGCGACAGACATATATTCTTTGTCAGCATAATTATATTTTACATAATCTTTTTTTATTTCATTAAGATTATCATTTTCCATTTTTTCAAGAATACCATACACAATCTGATCCAACTCTTTAATTTCAGACTTCACTTCAATATGTATGAAAAAAAGAAACATACTTACGATAATAATAAAAGAAGCAATTATTATCCTCACTGTATTTGCAAAAATTATTTTATCTTTAATCTTCTGTATTTTCTTCATATTTTAATATATATCCTATTCCTCTCACTGTTTTTATTATATTTTTTTCTAATTTCTGCCTTATTTTCTTCATTGTACTGTCAAGAAGATTATCGCTGGCATTCCAGCCCCACACTTTTTCCACAATTTTATCTCTCGATACTATTTCTTCTTTATTTTCAACTAAAATTTTTAACAGCTCATATTCCGTCTTACTGAAAATAACAGGATTTCCATTTATGATAACTGAATAATTTTCGGTATTCAGTTTTATATTTCTGTAAATAAGTTCCATAATTCTCTTTTTTCTTATATTTATATCTATCCTCGCATTAAGTTCAGGCATATCAAAAGGTTTTGTAACATAATCAGATGCTCCCGACCTAAGAAGTTCCACTTTTTCTTCAGTGGAATTTCTTGCCGATAGAACTATAACAGGAACCTCAGAAATTTTCCGTATATTTTTACATACTTTATTCCCTTCCATTCCCGGAAGCCCTAAATCCAATATTACAAGGTCGTAATATTCCCTATTTTTATTAATATTGTTTAATGCATCAATTCCGTTTGTTTCAATACTGACTTCATGATTTTCATGCTCAAGTTGGATTTTTAATATTCTCACAATTTTTTCATCATCTTCTACAACTAAAATTTTCCCCATATCTCTAGAATCTCCATATTTTATTAATTTTATTCATTAAATATTTTTATTCAGTTTAAATTCATTTAAAAAACTTTTGTTTTTGTTAGAATTAATTATATATGACAAAAATATTATATATTAATTCCTTAAAAATGAAAAGAAAAAATCAAAAAATTCAGATAGTTTCTTTGTAAAATTATCTGAGAAAGGAGATTCCATTATGGAAATTTCATTTATCATACCTGTTTACAATGAAGAGAAAAACATCCCTCTTTTATTGAAAAAACTTGAAGAAACTGTGGAAAACAAATATGTAGATTATGAATTTATTTTTATAAATGACGGAAGTACAGATTTATCAGGAGAAATTTTACACAGTCTTTCTTTAAATAAAAGTTACGTTAAAATTATTTCTCTCGAAAAAAATTCAGGGCAGTCCAAAGCACTTTATAAAGGCTTTAATCTTGCAAAAGGAGAAATTATAGTATCCTTAGACGGTGATTTACAGGCAGACCCTACAGATATAATCCTTTTATTGCCTTACTTGGAAAAATATGATATGGTCAACGGTGCAAGATCCCGAAGAAAAAACAAAAATTCCGACAAGTTATTTTCAGTTTTAGGAAATCATTTAAGAAATATCATTGTAGGTGATGACATTCAAGATGTGGCAAGTTCTATGAAAATTTTTAAGAAAAAAGTACTGAAGTGTTTTTATCCTTATACAGGTATGTACAGAATACTTCCCGTTCTTGCACAAATAAGCGGATTTTCCGTTGCTGAAATTCCCGTTCCTTATTATGACAGAATTTTCGGAAAATCAAATTATACTTTTTATGATCGTTTTTTTACAAGTCTGAAAAATATTTTTATTGTAAAACGGATAAAAAAGAAAAAAAGAAATTATAATGTTAACTGTTTTGTGTAATCTTAACTAAATACAAACTTAAAAATTATAATAGCTTTTTCAATTTTTTAATTTTAAATTTTTGATCAAAATATTAAAAAAATATCATTTAACAAAATTATAATCATAATTATAATCATATAATAGGATATAAAGTTTGATCAAAATATTTATATCCTCTAATAGATAAAAAAGTATCAGCTTAATTATATAAGTTATAACTAAACTGATACTTTTTTAATTTTTCTTTGCATTTTAAGCTATTCTTCTTACTTCAATAATTCTAAAGCAGCACTATAAATATGTTCCGAAGTCAACTCATATTCTTCCATAAGAAAATCCAATGTTCCTACTTGTCCGTATCTTTCCTTTATTCCTATTCTTTTCAATCGTGCATTTCCTTTTTCAGCCATCACTTCAGCAACTGCACTTCCCAATCCATTATGAATACTGTGATTTTCACATGTGATAATTTTCCCTGTCTTATCTGCATATTTAATTATTAGTTCCTTATCTATAGGATTTAAAGTAAACATATCTATCACTGCTACACTTTTTCCTTCTTTTTCAAGTTTCTTTGCCGCTTCCAATGCCTGACATACCATTATTCCGTTGGCAATAAGAGTAATATCATTTCCGTCTTTTAAGACATTTCCTTTTCCTATTTCAAAAATCGAACCTTTCTCATAAACAGTCGCTGCATTTTTCCTCATTGTCCTAATCCAGTAAAATCCGTCTTTCAAAGCTATCTGTTCAAGAACATTTTCAAACATTACTCCATCTGTCATTTCCATTACGACAGTATTTGCAAGTCCTCTCATTATTCCCATATCTTCAAAGGACATATGAGTTCCTCCATTATGTACAGCTGTTACTCCCGCATCAGAGGCAATCACTTTTATATTATTTTTCTGATATGCCGCCGACATGAAAAGCTGATCAAAACATCTTCTACTTGCAAATGCTGTGAATGTATGTACAAAAGGATATTTCCCCGCAATAGACATTCCCCCTGCCACTCCTATCATATTTGCTTCCATTATTCCACAGTTTATTACTTTATCAGGCTTTTCCTTTTGAACGGCATCCATTGTCATAGAACTCATAAGATCCGCTTCAAGCGCTACTATTCTGTTGTCTTTTTCCATTAATCGGGAAAGTACGGTAGAATATACTTTTCTCATTTCAATATCATCCTTTTTGAAATCTCCGTTGTACACCTTAATCATTTTATTCTCGCCCTCTTTCCAGCTTTTCCACTTCTTTTTCCATTTCTTTTTTCAAATCGTCATTTAATCTCATATGATGTGAATTTTTCATTTTCTCAATATATTCCACTCCTTGACCTTTTATTGTATCGAGAATTATAAATAAAGGTTTTTCATTTTCTGTCCGTGGAGATTTCACGGCGTCATATATTCCTTTAATATCATCCCCTTTTATTGTAACAGTATCAAATCCGAAAGCTTTCATCTTTTCTTCAAAGGAAAACGGATTTATTATTTCTTCCAAAGCTCCATCCAACTGCTGCTTATTATAATCGAGAAATATAGTCATATTATTTAAATTATGGTGAGCTATAAACTGGAAGGCTTCCCAGCACTGCCCTTCGTTCATTTCTCCATCTCCGATGATTGAAAACACCCTATTGGGCTTTTTATCCAAATGAAGTGCCATAGCTATACCGGTAGCAATGGATATACCTTGTCCGAGTGAACCTGTAGTTACATCTATTCCTTTTGTTTTAAGTCTGTCAGGATGGCTCGGAAGATTTGTACCGTTCTGATTTAAAGTATAAATTTCCTCAAGAGGAAAAAATCCTTTTAATGCCAGAGTCGAATATAGTGCAGGACCTGCATGCCCTTTTGACAGAACGAAATAATCCCTTTTCTCCCAACACGGATTTTCAGGATTTATATTCATAACTCCACCATAAAGTACGGCAAGAACTTCGACTACCGATAAGCTTCCTCCGTAATGTCCAAATCCTAAATGATTTAGGGATTTTAATGTGTTTATTCTAATTTCTCTAGCCAGTTTCTTCATTTCTTCCAATTTTTCTTCATAATTACTGTTACTCACTTTAATTAGCTCCTTTCAGCTTATATAAATTAATTTTCTTTTTTCTTTTTTGAAGGTATAAAGCCGAACACTACTAAAATAGCTGTTATTCCTATTATTACACCTGACACTGCCATAGGTGATACATATTTCGCCATATTTCCCAATACTATCCCTACAGTTACAAAGTCGGCATCTGAAAATGTAGTATTTGCAAATCCTAAATTTCCCAATACAGGAAGTAATATTACAGGTAAAAATGTCAGCAGAAGCCCATTTGCAAAGGCTCCTAAAGCAGCTCCTCTTCTACCTCCCGTAGCATTTCCGAATACTCCCGCTGTAGCTCCACAGAAAAAGTGAGGTACTACTCCCGGCAAAATAAGAGTCCATTTCAGCATACCAAGCATAAATAATCCTACTATCCCTCCTAAAAAACTACATAAAAATCCTATTAATACTGCATTAGGTGCATAAGGGAAAACTATCGGGCAATCCAGTGCAGGCTTTGCATTAGGTACAAGTTTCTCCGAAAACCCTACAAAGGCGGGAACTATTTCAGCTAAAACAAGTCTGACTCCTGATAGTATTATATACACTCCTGCTGCAAAAGTTATTGCTTGAATTACTGCAAATACTATATAGTTATCTCCTCCGCTCAGATTGGTCTCTACAAATTCCTTCCCTGCTACTAATGCCAATATTAAATAAATTATCATCATAGTCAGAGAAATAGAAATTGAGCTGTCTCTTAAAAAGCTTAGGTTTTTAGGTAATTTCATTTCTTCAGTGGATTTTGATCCTTTTCCTGTGAGAGAACCTACCATTCCTGACAGTACATATCCTATCGTACTGAAATGTCCGAATCCTACATCATCACTTCCTGTAATTTTTCTCATGTAAGGCTGTGCAAGAGCAGGAAATATAGCCATTACAAGTCCCAATGTCAATGAACCTATAATTATAAGTAACGGTCCGTTAAATCCTCCAACTTTTAATATTATCCCTATCATACAAGCCATATACAATGTATGGTGACCTGTCAGGAAGATATACTTCAGTCTTGTAAATCTTGCTATAAATATATTCCAAAACATACCGAGTGCCATTATTAACGCAGTTACCGTTCCATATTCTTTCAATGCCAATGACACTATCGCTTCATTGTTAGGTACAATACCCTGTACGTGAAATCCCTGTTCAAACATACTCCCCATAGGTGCAAGAGAGCCTACTACCAATCCTGCTCCTCCTCCCAATACAAGAAATCCGAGTATTGTCTTAACCGTTCCTTTGACTATGTCCGTTATAGGTTTTTTTTGAACGATTAATCCTATCATAGCTATCATTCCTACTAAAATTGAAGGTACTTTTAAAATATCTACTATAAAAGTCAGTAAAGTTTTCATATTTTCCTCCTAAATTATTATTTTAATTCTTATTTTTTAAAATAGTTTGTCAATTTTTCCTCAAGCTCAGACATACTTATAATACTGTCCAGAACTATAAGTTTCTCAGATGAAATACTTGCACTTTCAGCAATATCCTTTCCCATTACAAATACATCAGCAGCCCCCGGAACTGCTGAAGCCAGATCTGAATGTTCCACTTCGGCTTCCACTCCAATTTTCTTTAAAACTTTCTTTATGTTCATTTCTACCATAAAACTGCTTCCCAGTCCTGAACCGCAAACTGCCATAATTTTCATAAAATTTCTCCTCCTATTTCTTTTTTATAAATCTATATATGAATTTTCTTTTTCATATCTATATCAGTATTCTTTTATAATTTCTTCTATTTCCTGAATATTATTTGCATTTATCAACTTATCGATACACTTGTCATTCTGAAATAATTCCATTAATTTCATAAGTATTTCCATATGACTGTCCGCATCTTTAGAAGCGAGGATAAATATAAGATATATTTTCTGTTCTCCGTAATTTACAGGATTATTAAGTTTCAAAAAACTTATTCCTGTATTTATTACTCCGTCTTCGGGTCTTGCATGGGGCATTGCCAAATTTTCTCTTAATACTACATAAAAGCCCAATTCATTTATACTTTTTATCATCGCATGTATATATCTTTCTTCAATCACACCTTTTTCAAGTAGAGGCTTTCCCGCTATACGTATACTTTCCTCCCAGTTTTCTACAAAATCAAGTATCTGTATATTCCCATTCAGTTCTTTTTTCAACATACAAGTTCCTTTCTGAAATATCGTTCCAATTCTTCATATTCCGACATCTGTGAAATTTTTTCAATAAATCCGTATTTAGTTACAAGCTCAAACAAATCATTAATTATATTTAAGTGATTATCTTTATCGATAGTTGCAAAGCTTAAAAATATATTTGCACCTTTTCCGTTGGGGAAAAAAACTTTTTCTTTTACAACTAATAATGAAATACCGCTTTTCAAGACATTTTCCGAAATTCCTGCATGGGGTATCGCAAGTCCTTCTTCAATTACTATATATGCTCCATGTTTTTCTACAATTTTTATCATTTCTTTTATATATTCTTTTTTGACAATTCCGTTTTTCTCTAAAATATTTCCTGCTTCAATTATGGCTTCTTTCCAGTCCTCAACTTTTTCCAAAAATTTTACATTATTATAATTAAGCATCTTTCCGAGCACTGCTCCTACATCCGACAAATCATCAATCACTTTATTTTCAAGCTCTCTTTTCAAATCACCTACAAGTTTATTCCTGTTTTCTATATCTGTATTGTTTTCTATTACTTCTATCAGTTTTTTCATGGATATTTTCGTACTGCTTTTTCTTATTCCATATTTGGAAAGAAGTATAAAATCTTCTTCTTTAAGTAACGGATTTATTTTAATAACGGGAATTCCGTATTTATCTTCCAACTCTACAGTTGATAATATCAAATCGGTGTTTTTATAGTTCGGTACAAAATCTTCTATTAAATAATAAGGAAGTACATCCACTATATCCAAATTATAATTTTCTTTCAGGCTTTGTTCCAATACCTTTGAACTCCCGTATCCAAGTCCACAAATCAATATTACTCTTTTTGTTTTTTCCGAAGTATTTCTTTCAATGGAAGATTTTATGTGAAATCCCATTAAAGCTATTTCATCTTCAGGAAATTTCATCTCAAAAATTCTTTCTATTTCTTTAACTCCCTGACTGACTACATCAAGAATGGGATCCTTTGCCAAAATCAATTCTTTGAAAACGGAATTTGTTATACTGATATTATTTTTAATACGATACATGGCAGGTTTTATATGATACAAAAGTCCATCATAAAGTATTTCGTCTCTTGTCAAATCTATTTTAACTATTTTGCTTACTTTAGAAATCATTTTTTTTATAATCAGTTCTTCATTTATCCAGTCTTCAAAAGAATTGTTCTTAAAATTGTTTATGTTAATCCCTGTTATAAGGTCGGTTATTTCAATTAAAACTTCTGATTTTAATTTCTTTTCACCTGAAATTTTTTTCAATATATTTTCAATTTTTGCATATTCATCAGTATGTACAAGAAATTTTCTTGAGATCATATCTCTATCATTTTCATAAACTTTATGAGAATTCAGCAATACCAGTACATAAGAAAATATCTTACTGTAACTTTCTTCATTTATGTTAAGCTGCATCATTTTCTTTATTTCCAGTATAAATTCTTTTGTATTTTCAATACTTTCCTCTTTTATATATTTATAAAAATAATTTAGAACATGTGTTTTAAAAACTTTCAGATTATTTTTTCCATTTAAAAAAATAAGTACTTCTTCCAACAATTCCACTTTTTTTATGAGAAGTTCCCTTGTATTTCCTACAAGCATGTAACCTTTATCATTTTTATAAAAAAGTTTTATTTCCTCTTTTTCAAGTTCTGACGATAACCGTTTTATATCTTTTTTTACTGTCGTTCTCGAAACTTCAAGTTCCTCACATATTTTTGTAATGTTTAGTCCTTTTTCATCAAAAAACAGTATTAATTTTAAAATGATTTTTCTATCCTCTACAGATAACTTCCCCGATTTTTCCAGAACTTCATAAAGACTTTTAAAATTCTGATTCTTTTCAATAAAAATAGTATTCCTGTCTCTTTCTGTAACTTTATAACCTAATATTTTTAACATGTAATCTATGTTATCAATATAATATCTTGCCGCTCTGTCAGACACTCCGTATTCTTCTGATATTAACTTAAAAGTATATTTCTTTCCTTTAATAAGATTGTTCAATATTTCGGTTTCTCTATAATTCAACATCATATATCACCTTTCACTATAAGAATACCTCATAAAATAAAATAAACAATTTACACTATATTTCAAATATATTTGAAATAATGTTACCCCCTATCTGATTTATGAAATCATTTCGTCACAAAATATCTACAGTTTTAAACATTCATTTAAATACATATTTACAATATAAAAACATCTTCATCTATAGTATAATAATAAATAATACAGATAAAGATGTTTCATGAGGATTTGCTGTTGTTCGCTTCTCTTGCTATCTATTACAAAATTTTGTTCCTCATAAATATTCATTATACTTGGAAAATAGCAACTCCCTTCGTTTACACATCTGTTTTCTTTACCGGCACAATTTCATATTTCTTCGGAAAATTTTGAATGCCTTAAAATTCCGAGATTTTTCTTTTATTCTATATTCTAAATATCGAATAAAAGAAAAACATAAGTTTAAATTATTATTCTCGATTCTTATTTAAAGTAATTGCTCAAATATTAAAAAATTATATATTTTCAAAATAACTTTCAAGCTCCTCATATTTACTTATCTTGGATATTTTCTCAATAAATCCATATTTTGTTGTGAGTTCAAATAAATCATTTAATATTTCCATATGTTCATTTTTATTTTTAGCTGCAAAACTTAAAAATATATTTACTCCTCTTCCGTCAGAAAACTTCACTTTTTCCTTTACAATCAACAATGAAACTCCTGTTTTTAAAACATTCTCTGAAATTCCTGCATGAGGCATCGCTATCCCTTCATCAATTATTATATACGGTCCATGTTTTTCCACTAGCTCTATCATTTCATTTACATAATCGAAAGTCGTATTTTTATTTTTTACAAGCATCGTACCTGCTTCCAACATTCCTTCCTGCCAGCTTTTTACATTATCTAAAAATTTTACATTGTCTCTGTTGAGCAGCCCTTTTAATACTGATCCTATTTCCGATAAATCATCTCTTATCCTCCTATCCAAGCCTTTTTTCAAATCATTTACAAGACTTTGCATATTTTTTATCTCTGTATTATTCTCTATTATTTTCAGTAGTTTTCTTAGTGAAATTTTTGTACTGCTTTTTTCCATTCCATATTCAGACAATTTTTTAAAATCATTTTCTTTGAGTAAAGGATTTATTTTAATAACGGGCACATGATATTTTCTGTTAAGGGAAATTGTAGATATTATTAAATCTATGTTTTCATAACCCGGTATTAAATCATCTGCTAAATAATAAGGTAATACATCTATTATATCCAACTCATAGTTTTCTTTAAGACTCTGTTCAAGAATTTTTGAACTTCCATATCCCAATCCGCAAATTAATATTACTTTTTTTACGTTTTCTCTTTTACTTCTTTCTATAGCGGAATTTATATGAAAACCTATGGAACATAAAGAATATTCTCCAAATTTTATGTTAAATATTTTTTCTGTCTCCTGTACTGCTTTTTCAGCAATTTCAAGAATAGGATCATTATTTAAAATCATTTCTTTAAAAACTGAGTTTACTATCTGAATTTCATTTTTTATTCTATATATTGCAGGTTTTATATTATTGAGAAGCTCTTTATACAATATAATATCATTGGTAAAATCAATTCCTGTGAGCTTTCCTGCTTTGGAAATAATCTTTTCTATAATAACACCTTCGTTTATCCATTGATAAAAAGAATTTTCTGAAAATCCGTTTATCATTATTCCCGTTATGAGATCAGCAATTAACAGTAATTTCCCGTCATTTAAACAAAAATCTTTATTTCTGTTCGTAAATATCTTTTTCAATACTTCTTCAGATATTAAATATTCCGGAGTATGCAATAAAAACTTCTTAACGGTGTGCTTCCTGTCATTATTGTATAATTTTTCAAAATTAATTAAAATAAGTATATATGAAAATACTTTACTGTAATTCTGCTCTCTTATTTCAATATTCATTTTTTTTCTAATTTCTGCTAAAAATTCTCTGACTATTTCTATGTTTTCATATTTTATATATCCATAAAAATAATCTGAACTTTCCCATTTATCATTATTTTCAGAAACAAAAAAACTTCCTCCGTCAAATTGTGCCATAATCTCTTCCAAAGTTTCAACTCTTTTTATGAGAAGTTTTCCTTTATTCCCTTCAAGTTTATATCCCACATAATTCTCATAAATAAGGTTTATGCCATCTTTTTTCAGCTCATCAGTCAGTTTCTCCAAATCTTTTCTAACCTCTATTCTGGAAATTTTCATACTTTCAGCTATATCAGAAAGCTTCAGTCCGCTCTCATCAAAAAAAAGTATCATTTTCAATATGTTCATTCTTTCTTTTAATGATAGATTTTCACGATTCATTTTCATCTCACCTTTCATTTTTGTTTGCTTAGGTTATCTTCAGCAGTATATTTTTTGAAAATATATACACTTTTTCAATATTTCTTCATAAAAATTATTACTATAATAAAATATTACCACTTAAATTAAAAAAAGCAAGTTTTTTTAAAAAAAAATGTTGACATATATATAAAACTATGCTATATTATTCTTGTTAGCAATCACTGTGAAGGAGTGCTAACAA
The DNA here is from genome assembly GCF_003932895.1 of Leptotrichia sp. OH3620_COT-345. NCBI lineage: Bacteria > Fusobacteriati > Fusobacteriota > Fusobacteriia > Fusobacteriales > Leptotrichiaceae > Leptotrichia > Leptotrichia sp. OH3620_COT-345. Next base: position 208,314 of record NZ_RQYW01000003.1, read on the forward strand.
ATTTATAAAAAGAATACATTTTATATAAGATGTATAAGACATAATATATAAGGAGAATGATAAATATGGAAGAAAAATTTACACGGAAAAGCATGGAAGCTATTTCAGAAGCTCATAATTTTGCAATAAAATATAGAAGTTCCGATATGAAAGTGGAACATCTGTTACTTGCATTAATAGGACAAATGAATGGTCTTATTCCGAACATTTTGAAAAAAATGGGGATAGATACAATAAGTCTTATGAAAGTATTGGAAGATAAATTAAATAAAATGCCTAAAATTGAAGGAGGAACTTCAGAACCGAGACCTAATGCGGAATTGAACAGAATATTGGTAGGATCGGGAGATTATGCTAAAAAAATGGGAGACAGCTATATAAGCACTGAGCATTTATTTCTGTCAGCTTATGATAACAACAGTTTTTTAAGAGAAAACGGTGTTATAAAAAATCAATTTGAAAATGTTCTTAACGAAATAAGAGGAGGTAGAAAAATTATGTCGGATAACCCTGAAAATTCTTATGAAGCATTGGAAAAATACGGAAAAGACTTAGTAGAACTGGCACGTAAAGGGAAAATAGACCCGATTATAGGTAGAGATAATGAAATAAGACGTGCTATTCAGATTTTATCCAGAAGAAATAAAAATAACCCTATATTAATAGGGGAACCGGGAGTAGGAAAAACTGCCATTGCCGAAGGAATTGCTCAAAGAATACTAAAAGGTGATGTTCCTGAAAATTTGAAAGATAAAACTATATTTTCTCTTGATATGGGAGCATTAATTTCAGGAGCAAAATATAGAGGAGAATTTGAGGAAAGATTGAAAGCCGTACTGGATGAACTTGAAAACAGTGAGGGAAGAATTATACTGTTCATAGATGAAGTTCACAATATAGTAGGGGCAGGGAAAACTGAAGGTTCTATGGACGCCGGAAATCTTTTAAAACCTATGCTTGCACGTGGTGAAATTAAAGTAATAGGGGCTACCACTCTTGACGAATATAGAAAATATATTGAAAAGGATGCTGCCCTTGAAAGAAGATTTCAGCCTATCATGGTTAATGAACCATCTGTAGAAGACACTATTTCCATATTACGTGGTTTGAAAGAGAAATTTGAAATATTCCACGGAATCAGAATTACCGACAATGCTATAGTGACTGCCGCTACAATGAGCGATAGATATATAAACGATCGTTTTTTGCCTGACAAAGCTATCGACCTTATTGATGAAGCCGCAGCAAAAGTAAAAACTGAAATAAATTCAATGCCTACAGAACTTGATGAAGTTACAAGACGTCTTATGCAGTTGGAAATTGAAAAAGTGGCATTGAAAAAAGAGAAGGATCAAGCTTCCAAAGATAGACTTGAAACATTGGAAAAAGAAATTTCAGAACTTAGAGAAGAAGAAAAATCCCTTAAATCCCAATGGGAAAGTGAAAAGGAAGAAGCCGGAAGACTCACGAAAATAAATGAAGAAATTGAAAAAGTTAAGCTCGAAATTGAAGAAGCCGAAAGAAAAAGTGATTATAACAAGCTCGCTGAATTAAAATACGGAAAACTTGCCACTCTTGAAAAAGAAAGAGAAGAAGAGGAAGAAAAGTGGAACAATGCTGATAAAGGAAACTCAAATAAACTGTTGAAACAGGAAATTGACAGTGAGGAAATTGCCGAAATCGTAGGAAAATGGACGGGAATCCCGGTCTCTAAACTCTTACAAGGAGAAAAGGAAAAAATATTGAATTTAGCAGAACATATGAAAACTCGTGTTATCGGACAAGATGAAGCTATTGAAACAATAAGTGATACTATAATAAGATCCCGTGCAGGGCTAAAAGACCCGAACAGACCTATAGGTTCATTTATTTTTCTCGGACCTACAGGAGTAGGAAAAACATATCTGACTAAAACCCTTGCACATAATTTATTTGACGATGAAAACAATATCGTCAGAATAGATATGAGTGAATATATGGACAAATTCAGTGTCTCCAGACTTATAGGTGCTCCTCCGGGATATGTAGGCTATGAAGAGGGAGGACAGTTGACTGAAGCGGTGAGAAGAAAACCATATTCCGTTATACTGTTTGATGAAATTGAAAAAGCTCACCCCGATGTATTCAATGTTTTGCTCCAGTTACTAGATGACGGAAGACTTACAGACGGAAAAGGTAAAGTAGTCGATTTTAAAAATACAATCGTAATAATGACTTCAAACATAGGAAGTGAAATTATATTAAAAGACCCGAAACTTTCAAGGGAAACTAAGGAAGAAGTTCTTGATGAAATGAAACACAGATTTAAACCTGAATTTTTAAACAGAATTGATGATATAGTAGTATTTAACTCGTTAGGAAAAGAAAATGTAAAAAATATTATAAGTCTTATACTGAAAGATATAAATAAAAAACTTAAAGATCAGTTTATAAAAATCGAATTTACAGACAAAGCCCTTGATTTCATAGTGGAAGAGGCATATGAGCCTGCTTATGGAGCAAGACCTTTAAAGAGATTTGTGCAGAAAGATATAGAAACTAACCTTTCAAAAATGATTTTGTCAAATGAAATACCTGAAAACAGTACAGTTTTAATAGAGAGCGACGGAAAGAAGCTGACTTATAAAGTAAAATAACAAAAAAATGTAAAAAAACTCACTGAGTGATAATTCATAAAGTGAGTTTTTATTTTCCGTTTTATTTAAAATATCATTACTGTCGCAGGTATCATGAAAATAATTCCGGAAAAATTTGTAGCTGACAACAGATAACTTTTTTCTCTTAAAAGTCTGATTCTGCAATTTATTACAGCAATCAAAAATCTTAAAAAGATGTTTTATTTTGTTTTTTAATTTTATTAAATTAAATTTCAAATAATTAAAACATAAGAAAATATTTTAAATATCAGCTAACTCTATACTTTTAGTCTTTTCATTTAAAATCAAAATTTCATCGGAAATATATTTTAATATGCTTAAGTTATGACTTATAAATATAATTATTACGTTTTTCAATGATTTTAAAATATCAAGAATTTTCTCCTGATTTTCCAAATCCAATGCTGATGTCGGCTCATCCAGAATCAATACTTCCGGGTTTCCTGCCAATGCTCTTGCAATAGAAAACCTCTGTAGCTCTCCTCCTGATAGCTCACACGGATATTTATTTATAAATTCAGAGTTTACTCCTACTTTATCGGCAAGTTCATTTGGAGTATAATTCGTAGAATTTAGCCGAATAATTTCCAATACGGAAAACTTTACAGTTCTTTTCGGATCAAAGGAATTAAAAGGATTTTGAAATACTATTTGAAAGCCTTTTCTACTACTTAACATTCTTCCGTTTAATAAAATTTCTCCTTTATATTGTAATAGTCCTAAAATCGCCTTTATAAAAGTTGTTTTTCCTGATCCCGTTACTCCTGCCAATCCGTATATTTTCCGTTCCAGTTTTAAATTTATATTTTTAAGTATAATTTTTTCATTATAATTTACTGTTAAATTTCTGATTTCCAGCATTATAGTCTCCTAATTTAAATAATTTCAGTAATTTTCTACTATACTCTTCTTTCGGATTATTTATAACTTCTGAAACTGCTCCTCTTTCAATTATTTTTCCATTTTTCATAATTAACAATTTATCTGAAACTTTTCCAACAATATTCAAATTGTGCGTTATAAATATCAGTGACATTTTTTCTTCTCTTCTGTATTTGTCGAGAAATCTTACTATCTTTATTCCAGTATCTTTATCCAAAGATGTTGTCGGTTCATCACAAATTAAAATTTTAGGTTTTAATAACAGTGCTGTAATAATTACCAGTCTTTGTAACTCTCCTCCTGATAACTCATGCGGACATTTTTTCAGATGATTTTCATTAAGTGAAACTACTTTAAGAAGAGAACTTATTTTTTCTTCATTTCTTTTCAATTTTTTTATTTTATAAATTCTATCAATCTGTTTATCTATTTTTTCTACAGGGGAAAAAGTATTAAAAGGATTCTGATATACTATAGCTATATCTGAAAGCCTTATTGAAGCAATTTCTTTTTCCTGTAATTTTAAGATTTCTCTATCAAAAAATTTTATACTTCCTGAAAAATTATATATCTTTTTATCCAATAATCCTATTATTGCTAAAGCCGTGAGAGTTTTTCCCGAACCTGACTGTCCTATTATTCCCAGTGATTCATTTTTATTAATTTTAAAATTTATATTATCTACTAAAATTTTATCTTTAACCGTTATTTTTAAATTATTTACTTCCAACATCCCGAAGTCCCTCTCCTATTAAATTTATAGAAAAAATTAAAAGTAAAACCAAAATTCCCGGAGGTAACCACAACCACAGTTTATTCTGTATATTTAATACATTCAGTGCTATCGAAAGCATAGATCCCCAGCTGGATCGGGGTTCCTGAACTCCCATTCCTAAAAACGATAGAGATGACTCCATCAAAATAGCTTGGGCAACGGAAGTAGTAAAAATTACAAGAACGGTATTTTTCAAATTAGGAATTATATGATTTATAAGTATTTTTATTGTTTTTTCATCATTTAATTTTAAAATTTGAATAAACTCTTTATTTTTTAATGTTTTTATTTCCGTTCTGATTAATCTTGTAGGCACTGCAAAAGTAAAAAATACTATTATCATTATCAAATTTTTAACAGAGGGCCCTGTGAAAGCGGAAATTGAAATTGCAAGAACATAAAAAGGAAAACACATAAGTATGTCACATATTCTCATAATTACACTATCAAGTTTTTCAAAATAAACCGAAAGAAAACCTAAAATCAGAGAAATAAGCATTTTAATTAAAGTCGCTAAAATCCCTACAGTTAGTGAAACTTTTCCTCCTTCCATTAATCTTGCCAGAATATCCCTTCCTGTAGAATCCGTTCCTAATAATGCTGTTATATTCGGTGGATTTTCTATATTCATCAAATTGACGGCATTGGGATTTACAGGATAAATAACAGGACCAAGAAAAATAAATAAAATAATTGTCAGAAATATTAATCCTCCTGATAATAACTTATATCTCATATTAAACTCCTATTCTTTTATCTAAATAGTAATTTAAAATATCTGATAAAAAATTTGAAATAAGGACAGTAAAAGCTATTATTATAATTATTCCCATAATTAAAGGATAATCCCTGTATAAAACCGCATCATAATTTAATTTTCCAAATCCCGGCCATACAAATATGGTTTCGGTTATTAATGTACCAGAAATAAGATTGGGAATTTCTGTAAAAATCATCGTAAAAATTTGAGGTAAAATATTTCTCAATCCGATTTTTTTGTACGCTTCATATTCTGTCATTCCAAAGCCCCGATATGTTCTTATGTATTCGGCGTCTTTTACAGATGACATATATCCTTTTATATATCTTACAAAATGTGAAAAATTTATAAAAGTTAAAACAGAAATGGGTAATGCCGCGTAATAAATTTTTATAAAAAATTGACTTAACTTATCAGTACTTAAAAGTTCTCCTGTCCCTGAAACAGGGAAAAGCGAAATATCAAATGTAAACCATTTTATAAGTAAAATTGCAAATAAAAACGTAGGCATTGAAATTCCTATTCCACTTATAATATCCGTTATTTTATCAAAAAATTCTTTATTATATGCGGTATACCTTCCTACTATTATTGAAATGTAAAGTGATACTACTAATGACGGTACAGTCAAAAAAAGTGTATTGAGTAATCTTTCCGAAATCACCGTCATTACAGGTTGCCCATACTTCATAGAATAACCGAAATCAAATTTCAAAACTAAAGTAAGCCATTTTAAAAATTTTATCGATATCGGAGCATAATGTCCTTTTTTTTGAAGCATTATTTCAATCTGTTCAGGAGTCATTCCCGGTTTCATTGAATCCATATAAGGGTTTCCGGGAGATAACTGTAGTAGTACAAACACAAAAATACAAATCCCAATTAATATTACTCCGGATATTAATATTCTTCTAATTATATACTTCCTCATTTTTCCTCTTTCACATTAAGTTCTGGAAAAGCTATTTTTCAAGTTCCCAGTTTTCAACATTATAAAAATCTGCAAATGTATTCGGAGTATAGTTTTTCAGATTTTTATTATAAGCTTTTACTATATCCGAAGCATATAAAGGCACCCAAGGTAATTCTTTATTCAATAACTTTCCAAAATCATTAAGTATCTTTGTTCTTTCAGTAATTTCAACAGCTTTTCTATTTAAGTCCATTAAATTATCAGCTTCCTTTGATCTATACCCTGCTATATTCCAACCGAAAACTCCTCTTTTGTCAGAAGCCTGTGTAGAATACCAGTAAGGTGTAGGATCAGGGTCTACATCAAGAGTATTCCCCATCAGATACATCTCAAATTCATGATTTCCCACTACTTTTGTCATTACCGCTTTAAATTCCATAGCTTCTATATTTACTTTGATTCCTATTTTAGCCAGATTGTCCTGAATAACCATACCTGTTTTTTCCCTAATCGTATCTTCTGTAGGAACAGTAAGAGTCAATTCCAGATCTTTTCCATTTTTATCTACAACTCCATTTCCATTTGTATCTTCATAACCTGCTACTTTTAAAAATTTTTTTGCTTTAACTTCATCAAACTTATATTCAATCAGACCTTCTTTCGGATATGACCACAAAGACGGAATCATAGGTGCATTTATCACGACTCCGTTTCCTTCAAGAAGTCCTTTAACTATTGCTTCTCTATCTATTCCGTATGCAATTGCAGTTCTTAAATTTATATCTTTTAAGACCTCATTTCTTAAATTAAAACCCATATACTGTATTTTTGAATTCGGATATTTTATTATTTCTATGCCCCCATCTTTCAGTGTTTTGACATTATCTGATCTGATATTTGAAATATCGGCTATCTGAATACTTCCTTTTAATAATTCTACACTTACGGTTTCTTCATTAACTACTTTAAATATGAAAGTTTTTAATTTAGGCACTCCTTTATAATATTCATCATTTGAAATCAGTTTTACAAATTCTCCCAATTTGAATATATCCAGTTTATATGGACCTGAACCTACGGGATTGGAAATATACTCATTATTTTCTCTCCATTTACTGATCTCAATTTTTTCCCAAATGTGTGAAGGTAAAATTCCTAAAGTTCCTATATTAATCAACATAGGTGAATAAGGTTCATCAAAATTAATTTCTATTGTTTTTTCATCAGGACACGCAATTCCTGCGATTTCAGATGCTTTATTTTCGTGAAACTCTTTAAATCCCTTAATAGACTGAACATAGCTTGCCAAATCTCCCTCATATTCAGGACTTGCCAAAGATTCTAAAGTAAATTTAATATCTTTTGAAGTAACGGGCATTCCGTCATGAAATTTAATATTCGGTTTTAAAGTGAATACAATCTTTTTTCCGTCATTGCTTATTTCATATTTTTCAGCCATTGAAGGTTCTAATTCAATTTTAGAATTTAATTTTAAAAGAGAATCATACACTAATGAATTTACAACAACATCATACTGAGTATTGGCTACCAACGGATTAAATTTCCCCTCGGGAGAAACCGCTATCCCGTAATTCAATTCTGAAACTTTTTCGCCCGCTTTGTCGGCTGTACTTTGTCCTTTTGAACAGTTTATCATTCCTAAACATATTACAACGAGCATTGTTGTTATTTTTAAAGTAGACCATATCTTTTTCATACTAAAATTTTTCATCATTTTCCTCCTCATTAATTACTTATATTTTTCTCTTAAAATATGTGAAGCCTTTACCATTGATGATAATTTTTGTTTTATTACTTCATAAGAATTCAACGGTCTTTTGGCAAATGTTGCAAATCCACAGTCAGGATTCAACCATATTTTTTCAGGCGGTAAAAATTCCAATACCTTTTCTGTCGCCTCAACAATCTCCTCGGGAGTTTCAATAATATGATTTCTCGGATTTATACATCCGAAACCTAATATTATTTTTTTATCTAAAAAATTATTTTCAAACAGCTGCTTTACTTCTCCTGCCCGAGGAGTGGAAAATTCCAATGCCAGCATATCCACATCTAGTGAGTCGAAAAATTCTCCGAGTTTGTCATAAGCCCCTTCAAGTAATACCGTTTCATGACAAGTCCAGTTTCCGCGACAGACATGCATTCCACTTAAAACATCTTCATATTTACGAAGTTCGTCAAATATGGGAGCTAACAAATCATTAGCAAATTTCAATTCCCGATCAACCTTGATCTTTGCAGACAATGCTCCTCAATAAAAAGAATTATCTCCGCTCTGTCTCATAAAAACAACTTCAGATAAAATCGGCTCATCAATCTGAATAATTTTAACTCCCACTGAAACAAGACGTCTTATTTCATTAATCAGCAGTTTTACTACATCATTCCCTAATTCTTTACGATTTTCGTATACTTTCCCCGTGACTTCTTTTAACCACATAGAACGAGTCAGCAAATAAGGACTCGGTAAAGTCATTTTAAAAGGTTTATCCGTAATACTTTTTATCATATCCACTTCTTCAATATTCAGCTTGGTATCTGTAGAAATTTTCCCTGTACATACGGGACTGTTCATAGAATTGTCAGCTGCATCCATTTCTTCGAGACTTTTATTAAAATCATCAGTATTTCCCGTGATTTCTTTTATATTTTCCATTGTCATTAGCTTTATACCAGAAACACGTTCGGCAACATAGCTCATATAATTATCCCGTGACAATTCTCCGCTTATAATTATGTCTATCCCTACGTCTTGTAGCATATTAATAACCGTTTCCGTTTCCGAAAACATTTTTTCTTTATATTTATTACAGTAATAGCTGTCTTTTATACTCTTTTCCTTTAACTGTAACAATTCTTCAGAACGTGGCATACTTCCAATTAATGTAGTCGAAAAAGGTTTAAATATATTTTTCACATTAACCTCCTTAAATTTGATTGTATAACACAGAAAGACTGCCTAAAAATTAAAAATTACTTTTTCAATGTATAAATTCAAAAATATTTTTAAAAATTTATACCACAAGTATTTATTAATTCTAAAGCAATCTTTTATTTTATAAATCGATTAATTTTTAAGGTTCTACTATTAAATTACTGTTAGACAATATTTCTACAACTTCTCCCATCGTGGTTATAGTTCCTACTTCTAAATGGTCATTCAGCTCATAGTAATCAATACAAATACCACAAGTCATAACTTTTACTCCCCTTTTTTCAAGCTCTTTCAAATCTTCTAGACATCCTGAACCTTTAGCAGTTAGTTTTGCTCCTTCTCCGTAAAAAACAATATGAGCAGGCAGATTTTCCCTTTGGGCAAGAGTATGAATAAAGGCTTTCATTAAATTATCAACTAATACTTTTTCACCTTCTCCCATTCCTGTTCCTTTAATTACAACATCATAACTTTGTGCCATTTCAGATCACTCCCATATAATAATTTTTATTACTTTAATTATCATCTTGTCATCTTCTTATTATTAAATATAACACTCGTATATTCCTTTGTCAATAAATATAAGAATTTAAAATACTCTATAAGATTTTTTTATAACAGTCAGAGTTAAATGATTTTTAATAATTGAAAAATAGTAAGATTATGCTTTCACAACTGGAACCCAAAGTTCCATTTCGTAATCGCTACTTTCCATATTTCCTTCAGAATATACTTCAAAGTCAGGTGTTCCTGCATGTTTATATCCCTGCTCGGGGAAAAATACTTCTGTTATATATTTCCAACCCTCATGAATACCGCCCGGCATAGGCCCTCTCAACTTGACAACGACATATTCCGCTTCAGGCACTTCTATTGTTTCAAGTCCTAAGCCTGCAGCTTTCTCCGTATCTTTAACATCATATTCCGCCATATATTCAAATCCGTAACAGGCTCCGTAACTTTGTCTGTCACCTAATTTTTCCGGAATATGATGAGCGACTTTTTCAAATAATTTAATCCAAGCCTTCTGAAAAAAATCTTCTCCGTTTCCTTCAGCTTTTATGCCTGCAACTTTAAAAGCTCTTTTCTTTTCAATTTTTATTTCCATATTCTTTCCTCCTTCAACATTTAAAGATAATCTGATTGGAGAGAAAATTTGAAATGATTTTCCGTTTCTTACTTCTGTGGGAATGGGGAGCCATGAAACTTTTTAAAAGCCGCTGCAAATGAATCAGGAGATTCGTATCCGTATTTAAACGCTATATCAATTATTTTTTCATTACTTTCTCTCAAATCTGTAGCGACACGGGAAAGTTTTCTAAAACGGATATATTCATTTAAAGAATAACCGACCATTATTGAAAAGATTCTACTGAATAAAGGATAAGAATATCCTGAAAGTAATACTACCCGTTTTCTGTCAAGTTCATCAGCCAAAGTTTTCTCAATATAATTCATAGTCTGATTGAAAGCTTTAATAATATACATTTCTAATTCCTCCTTTCATAAAGATTATATATTGAAATGTATAATTTTCCCCGATAATTTCTGTACAAATTTTATCGTTTCAAAAAAGAAGAAAATTCTGTCAATTTTCTTCTCTATCGTTTTTATTTCTTTTTTCTTTTGTTTTAATTTTTTTATTTCTTTATATTCCGACAAAATTAAAAAATATTGGTCATTTAATATTCTATACACTCGGAATTCTTGCGTTTTAATACTTTTACACTTGTACAAACTGTAAATATTCCAAACATAAAGACTGTAATAATCCGTCATTGCTTAATTTTATTTTATTTTCCAAGTTCCCGGAGCAAATAATACAAGCATCGGAAATATTTCAAGCCTTCCTGCCAACATTGCAAAACTCAGTACAATTTTTGACAAATTATTAAGTTCTGTATAACTTAATGTCGGTCCCACTTTTCCAAGTCCCGGCCCTATATTATTAAAAGTCGCTGCAACTGCACTGAAAGCAGTCAGAAAATCATCCGTATTTGCAGCTATTATAAAAAGCATAACTACAAATAAAACCATATATACAAGAAAATAATTTGTAACACTTTTCTGTATTTTTACATCCAGAGTTTTATTTTCATACTTTACGGAAATTACTCTGTTAGGACTTACCATATGTTTTATTTCGGCTGAAAACATTTTCCCAATCATAACTATCCTTGATATTTTAAGACCGCCTGCGGTTGACCCTGCACAGGCTCCGAAAAACATTAATATAAGAAGTATTGTTTGTGAAAATACCGGCCATGAACCGAAATCAGCTGTGGAATACCCTGTTGTTGTTATTATTGAGGAAACTGAAAAAAATACATCTCTGAAACACTGCCATAATGAATTATATTTTGAAACTATATTTATAAATATAAATACCGTGCTCATAAATACCGTTATTAAATAGTATTTGAGTTCTTCATTCGCAAAGGCTTCTTTTATCTTTTTTATTAAAATATAATAATATACATTAAAATTCACTCCGAATACAAGCATCCCCACTGCAAGTACCATTTCCACATAAGCACTGTTATACGGCAGTATACTTCCGTTTCTTACTCCAAAACCTCCTGTTCCTGCTGTTCCAAAGGCAATAAGAGCTGCTTCAAAAATATCCAGTCCCCCGAATACTAAAAGTACGGTAAGGACTATTGTCATTACAACATATATTTTATAAAGAACTCTCGCAGTTGTAGAAAGTTTTGAAACAAGTTTTCCGAAAGTAGGTCCGGGAACTTCAGCTTTCATAACATGAACTGAACTGGGAGAATTTTTCGGAAATACTGCAAGTGCAAGAACAAGAACACCCATTCCACCTACAAAATGTGTAAAACTTCTCCAAAACAAATTTGAACGGCTTATTTTTGAAAGATCAGTTATTACACTTGAACCTGTTGTTGTAAATCCGCTTACAATTTCAAAAAATGAATCTGTAAACGAAAGTACTTCCTTTGTCATAAATAAAGGTAAGGCTCCGAAAAATGATAAAAGTATCCATGATAGGGAAACTATAACAAATCCTTCTCTCCCTTGAATTGATGTATCTTTAGGAGTTCTTGCCGAAAGAACAAACCCTAAAATTAAAAGAATTACTATTACTGAAAAATAAGAAACTTTATATTTTAAAGTTTCTCTGTATATAAAACTTATTATTAAAGGCAGAACCATCAGCCCTGCTTCAAGTAGAAGTATTCTTCCCACTATAAAAGCTATCATTTTTTTGTTCATTTTTTAATTTCTCCTGTTTTTACTTTACATCAGAATATCATCAATGTCTTCTATTGCCTTTCTGAATGTGACAATCATAACTTTATCTTTTTCCTGAATAATATCATTTCCTCCCGGATAAATCATTTCTTCTCCTCTTAATATACAAGTTATTAGAAGGTTAGGAATAACTTTCAAGTCTTTAATAGGTATACTTGTAACTTTACTTTGGGAGCTTACTTCAAATACGATAGCCTCTATCCTATTTTCCACAAGTCTGTGAAGAGTATTCATTTTTGATCCTTTTGCATTTATTTTTGAACGCACGACTCTTATAATTATATCCGATATTATTTTTTTAGGAACAATAATGGAATACAGTCCTTTTTCGTCTAAAACCGGCAATAGAAGAGTTCTACTCATTTTAATCATAATTTTTCCTGAATTAATCGACTTTGCAAACATTGAAATTACTACATTTTCCTCGTCTTTATCAGTTAAAGCCAGAACGGCATCATAATTTTTAATTCCTTCACTTACTAAAAATTCCTGATCAGTTTCTTCACCGTATATAACCACCGCTTCAGGATAACTTCGACTCAATTTTTCAGCTTTTTCTCTGTCGGATTCTATTATTTTCACTTTCTTTTTATTATTCAAAAGCCTTTCAGTAAGATAGTGAGATATAGTTCCTCCTCCTACAAGCATTGCTGAATCTATATTTTTATTTTCATATCCCATTTCATTGTAAAACTTTGTTATAGCTCCGTTTGTTCCTGTGACATATATACTGTCATTTTCAGACAGAATAAAATTCCCTGTAGGTATAAATATGTCATCTCCTCTTTTAACTACAAAAACTATAATTTTATCTGAAGAAATATTCCCCAGATTTTTTAACATAACTCCATTAAGACTACTTTCTTTTGTTATTTCAAGTTCGAGGATATTTGCTCTATTGGAAAAAATACTGTCTACACTTATTGCATTGGGAAACTTAAGTTTACTGATTATACTCTTGGCAGCTTCAGCTTCGGGGTTTATCATCATGGATATTCCCAATTCTTCTCTTACAAATCTCATATTTGTACTGTATTCAGGATTTCTTACCCTTGCAATAGTATATTTCGCCCCTATTTTTTTTGCGATAATACATGAAATAATATTTAATTCATCGGCTTCCGTTACCGCTATAAATACATCAGCACTGTCCGCTCCGGCTTCCAGAAGATTCTCATAGGAGGCCCCGTTTCCTACTAATCCTGTAATATCATTTGTATCTATTATACGATTCAGCACTTCTTCTCTTTTTTCAATTAGAATTACATCATTTCCCTCTTCTGACAATTCACTGCACAAAGATTCTCCAACTACTCCGGCACCTACTATTATTATCTTCATTTTCACCTCTTCTTTTTTTTATTACACCTGTATTATATTTTATTTTGTTATTATATGCAAATATTATTTTTTCTTTTTTTAATATTGAATAAAAAAACTCGGTTAAAATCATTCGAAAATCCCCGAGTTTTATATTATTTGAAAATATTGACATCTAGATTTCACTCCATTTTTCCTAAACACTTTCATCAGGATATTTTGCCACATCTTTTGCAAAATATGTTATTATTGCATTTACTCCTGCTCTTTTAAAAGCATACATCTGTTCCATAACTATATTTTTTTCATCTATCCAACCGTTAAATGCTGCGGCTTTCACCATGGAATATTCTCCCGACACATTATAAGCTATGACCGGAATCCCAAACATTCCCTTCACTTTAGTCAATATATCGAGATAAGCTAAAGCAGGCTTCACTATTATCATATCCGATCCCTGTATAAGATCGGATTCTACTTCGCTTAAATCATCTCCTGCATATCTGTAATCCATCTGGTAAGATTTTCTGTCTCCAAATTTCGGTGCCGAATTTGCAACATTTCTGAAAGGCCCATAAAATGATGAAGAATATTTTTACTGAATAAGACATTATAGCAATATTTCCAAATCCATTTTTATCAAGTATTTCAGATATTTTTTCCACTCTTCCGTCCATCATATCTGATGGGGCAATAATATCCACTCCTGCTTTTGCATAAGACAAAGCTATTTTTGCTAAAATTTCCAAGGTTTCATCATTTTTCACATATCCCTTTTCATCAAAATCCCCGCAATGGCCATGGTTTGTATATTTGCAACAACACACGTCCCCTATGATTAAAAATTCAGGATATTTCCTTTTTATATATTTTACTGCTTTCTGAATGATTCCATTTTCATTATAGCTTTCAGTTGCATATTCATCTTTATACTTCGGTATACCAAACAGCAATATTGAATTTATCCTAATCTCAACAATTCTTCAAGTTCTCCGTCTATTCTGTCTAAAGAATATCTGAATATTACGGGCATTGATTTTATTTCTGTTTTTATATTTTCTCCTTCTTCAATAAAGATAGAATATATTAAATCTTTTTTTTAAGATATACATCTTTCACAAGATTTTTTATTTCAGCACTGTTTCTTAGTTTTCTATGCCTTTTATACATTTCAACCTCTTTTTTATATAATTTTTCTTTTATATTTAGGTAATGCCTAACAATATCTAATTTTTTGAAAAACAATATACAGTATAAAAAATTTTATTCATTATTTAATTTTTCGCTATTTTGTCTATAGTTTCCTGCACTCTTCCCTTTAAAGCCTTGGACCTTTTACAGCTTTTCCCGTATGAAGATATACTTATCTGAAATTCATCATTTTTAACTATTACCCCAAACATGGAATTCATTTCTGTTTTAGATGAAACATTGTTTACAAGTATGTTTTCTTTCATACATATGCCGGATATTTTATCGTTTAATTCCGTATCATCTATTGCAGTCACTACAAGAAAATAATTCTTAACGAGATTTTTTATTTCATTTCCATTGTGTGTCATATTTTTATTTATTATTTTTATTCCTTTTATTTCCGATAATCCCTCTTCTGTAATTTTTTCAGAATAAACCGTAATATTTGCTCAGTATTCTTTTAAAATTTCAATCTTTCTTTTTCCGATTTTACCTCCTCCTATGATTAATATTTCTTTATTTTCAAGATCTACAAACATTGGGAAAAACATTATCAATTCTCCTTTAATTTTTTAGTTTCAATTTTTATAATTGTACATACATTATAGTAAGAACATATTTTTTTGAAATTTATTTTTCCTGAAACAAATACTCTATTATCTGCTCAGCACACTTTCCTTCATTTTCATTGTGAAACTCTTTTTCAAAAACTCTATTTTTTGTCATATAAACTTTATCATAATATTTTTCAATCAAATTTCTTATTACAATATCAAACTCATCTTTTTTGACATTTTCAACATGTTCTGTTATCTGTTTTCCCCCTATATATTTTTCAAGTTTCCAAAGACATGAAATAATCTCTTCCTTACTATAGTTTTCCTTTAAATATTCTTCTTTTATTATTCCGATCCTTTTTTTCAATTGAGTTTCTATAAGTATTTTTCTTGAGTTTAATATTTTGTCGTATAAATACATGGGCATAACTATGTTTCCTATTCTCCTGCTTTCTCCTTCAACTATTACAGTATTCGTTCTGAATGACAAAATCCTTTTTAAAACCTGAGATTCAAAAAATTTTTGTGAATATCTTTCTCCTAATCCTATGTCTCCTAATAAAGAACCTCTATGATTGGCACATTCTTCCAAATCAAGCACATCATATCCTTTTTCTTCCAAAATTTTTAATATCTTAGTTTTTCCTGAGCCTGTTTTCCCATATAATGATATAAATTCGATTTTCCCTATCATTTCAGGTAGTTTTTCATTTAAATACTGTCTATACCCTTTATATCCTTTTGACAATTTTACGATCGGTAAAGAAAATTCTTTGAAAAGTGAAACTATCGTTGAAGAACGCATTCCACCTCTGGAACAGTAAACAACTATTTCAGTGTTTTTTTTTATGTATTTTTCAATTTCCATATATATATCATATACTTTAGGTCCTGCGACTTTTAAAGCTTCTTTTATCGCTTCTTTTTTCCCCTGCTCTTTATATAATGTCCCTATTACTTTCCTTTCGATATCTGAAAAAACGGGAATATTTACTGCTCCGGGTATATGAGCTTCTTTATATTCCATAGGACTTCTTACATCAATAAATACAAGTTTTCTATTTTTTTTCAGCAGTTCTTCATAGCTTTGAGCAATAATCATTTTTCAATCCTCCGAAATAAATCCTTTCTTAAACATTTTCTCTCTCTTATATTCTGTTTACATAATCAAAATATACAAATCCGTCTTCCAATACACACATTTTTGTCATTGAGCCGTTATCTATCCTTATTTTCCAATATCCATCAAGATTTCCGTATAAATAATAACTAACTATAGTTTTTATTACCCCTGCATGAGTAACAATTATAAGCTTTTTATTTTTATATTTATTTATAAGTTCTTTGAGTTTTGTAACAACTCTTCTCATTACTTCTTCAAGACTTTCACCACCTTGAACTTTAAACGTTCTCCAGTTGTTATTCATTTTTTCAGCTTCTTCGGGAAACTCACTGACTATTTCTTCGTAAGTTTTTCCTTCAAATATTCCAAAATTAATCTCTTTAAATTCTTCTAGGAGAATTTTTTTTATTTTTTGATTTATTTTAAGTATTTCCATGCTTTCTACACATCTTTTCAAATTACTTGAAAATACGATATCTATATTTTTTTCAAAATATTTCAGTAATTTCTTTGTTTTTTTCAGCTGTTCTTTTCCTGTTTCATTTAACTCAGGGTCAAGATGTCCGAAATACAGTTTCGACTTGTTCATATCCGTTTCTCCATGTCTTATAAATACGATATCCGTCTGTCTTATTTTCATCTTATTATCACTCCTGTTAATAAAACTAAAATTGTAGAAGCTCCCATAGCATCACCTGTTACCCCTCCTATTTTTCTTTTTACATTTTTCATAAATAATAATATAAACAAAATTGATATCACTAAAACTATCAATCCTTTTATCTTTAATATTAGAAATGAAAGAAATCCCGTCAAAACAATTGAAAAAATAGCTTCACTTTTACCGTTCCCTTCTATATATCCCATTACTCATCCCTTCTTTTCCGGCATATCCCTCAAATCCTGCATTTATAAGTGTGGATAACCTTGAAATAATAGGATAAAGCAATATATAGTCCGACTTTACTTCCGAAAGAAGGATAAATACAGTATCAATGCAACAGCACCGTTTGTACCTATTCTGGAGTCTTTCATAATTTCAAGTATTCTGTCTTTTGAAGCATAACTAAACAAACCGTCAAAAATATCTGCTAAACCGTCGATGTGTATAAGACCTGTTATAATTATCTCTGCTATTATAATCATTATTCCTGTAAGAAGTCTGTTTTCTGTTATTTTTCCCATAAACATATTTATTGTTAAAAGAAAAAATCCTATTATAAATCCCACAAAAAGAAAATACTTTATTGATTTCCCCGGTTTTTTTCGTCATATTTCACTTTTATAAAAACAGGAATTCTTGTCATAAACTGTATTAAAATTAAAAATTCTTCTATCCTTTTTCAATTCCTTTATTTTTCTATAATTACTTTGTATAGCTCTATAATTTACCTATAATACATCTCATATTCCGAAAATATCCCTATTTTTTAAATAAATTTACATACTTTTGTTCAGAATCTATATTGCATATAAATTAAAATTAATACTAATAAAAATTTCTTTAAAACTAAATCTACTAATAATTTATAATACACAATTGTTTTGATAAATCCTTTCAAATCTAAAAGATAACAGCTCTATTTAATTAACCGGAATTACAAATCCTCAAATTATTTTCATTATATTTTTTTCTACATTTATTATAAAATATTGTGTTAGTTTGTTTTTTATCATTTACTGTTTCATTAGTTTCGTTTTCAATTTTTCCAGTTCTTCAAAAAATTTCATTCTTTTTTCTTTTCTTTTCCCATAAACATTTTTCTAAATTTTCCCAAATTTTCATCATAATATTTTTTTACTTTTTTCAACTCGAATAATTTATAGTTTTACTTATACTTTTCTTTATTTATTATAAAATCCAATATAAATTTCTCTTTTTCTAAATTTTTTTCTATTTTTTCCGTTTTATCATTTTCCAATGTTACAATATCATAAAAATCATGATTTTCATAAATTCTATATAAATTTTTATTTCCGGGAACTGACATTTTTTTATGTTATCCCCGTAGACATTTTAAAACTGCCACTCTCCATGTTCCAAAAAAAATCTTTCTTCACTTCTTGCTGACTGTACTATTTTTGCTGTCATTGTTGTAGTTAGTGTCCAATAATTTAATAAATTCAAAATAGGTATCTCCAATATTTTCCCTGCAATAAAAGGAGCTTTGTCTGTAAAAGGTTCATCGGAAAAAATCGTTTTTTCATCTCTTATTCCTTTTATTAAACCTGTAAATTTCATATTTGATATATACTCTATGAGTTCATTATTATCAAACATTTTTTACAAATATTTTTTTTTCACAGGATATCTCATTAAATATTCTATCAGTTCAGAGTATCCGAAATTCAATATACAATAACATAACTGTTTCTATTCATACGCAAAAATACATCAAATACAGCTTCCTGATTATGCATATTATTTTTCAGATAAACTTCACTTTCTGTATACTGATATCTGTCTGAATTTAAAAATCTAAAAGATTTATCCATTATAACCTCATTTTTTTATTTTTTTAATTAATTTCATTTTATCATATTTACTTTTAAAAAAGAATAGATAATTAAGAATTTACAAATAAAGGAAAGAAAACTCATAACATTTTAGTTTCATAAATTAATGCTACCATAGTTTTATACTCCTAAAATATATTTTTATTAATCTTCCGACTTTTTTAAACAAATTCACCTTTCTTTTTCTTTATAATCATAAAGTTAATTATTTCTAATATCATTATTATTTCAGTCTAATTATCAAATCAAAGTTTTTCAATTAATCTGAAATTTTATAAAATAAAAAAGGAACTAAAAAATTAAATAATTTTTAGGCTCCTTTGCTTCAAATCTTGCTATACTGATATTTATATTATTTTTATAATTTTACTTCAAAACCGTTATTTTTATTTAAAAAGTCTGTTTTACCGCATTATAAATTGTACTCTTTTATGATTTTTAATTTTTTCAACAGTTCTAACATTATTTTTTTAATAATAACCTTTGTTTTATTAAAATTTTTTTCAAAAATTTTATATATTCTCAATTAATATTTATTTTCTTTATTGACTTAAAAAAATATCGAGGTATAAATATATTGTTAATTAAATATTATTTTATGCGATAGTGGAAAAGGAGAAAAAATGGAAATCAAAGATTCAGTAAAAAATATGATGAAAGATGTCATAGAATGGAGAAGATATCTCCATAGACATCCTGAAACCGGTTTTGACCTTAACAATACTGTGAGGTTTGTATGTGAAAAACTTGATGAAATGAACATCGAATATGAAACGGATATGGGAAGTAAATGTTCAGTTATAGCTTATATTAATAGGAATAAATCAGGTAAATGCATAGCTATCAGAGCTGATATGGATGCTCTTCCAATAAAAGAAACTACAGATTTTGAATTCAAGTCTGAAAATGATAATATGCATGCATGTGGTCATGATGCACATACCGCTGGGCTTTTATGTGTAGCTAGACTGCTAAAGGAAAGAGAAAACGAACTAAACGGAAAAGTAAAGCTCATATTTCAGCCTGCTGAAGAAATCGGTTTGGGAGCCAAAGGTATAATTGAAAAGGGCGTAATTGACGATGTAGATGAAATTATAGGACTTCATGTAGGGAATATTTACCCTGAAGGAAAAAAAGGTAACCTCATATTTACAAAAGGTCCTATGATGGCATGTATGGATAAATTCATACTTAGAGTTAAAGGACAAGGAGCACACGGAGCTTATCCTCATTTATCAAAGGATCCTATAGTTACTGCAAGTCACATTGTTGTGGGTGTTCAGGAAATATTAGGTAGAGAAATCAATCCTGTTGAGCCTGCTGTAGTCACAATAGGTGTTATAAAAGGAGGAAGTGCATTTAACATTATTCCTGAAGTTGTCGAGCTCGAAGGAACTGTCAGAGCAGTCAACAATGATACAAGGCACTACGTTAAAAAAAGAATTGAAGAAATTGCTTCAAATATTGCATCAGCATTTAGATGTGAAACAGAATATGAATTTTTCTATCAGCCTCCCCCATTGATAAACGATGAAAAAGTTACAACTAAGCTAATGGATCTTGCAGAAAGACTATACCCCGGAAATGTAGAAGAAATGAAATCTCCTATAATGGGTGGAGAAGATTTTGCATGGTATCTTCAGAAAGTACCGGGAACTTTCTTTTTTATACACAATCCTCTTGAAATTGACGGAAAAGTATGGGCTCATCACACTCCAAAATTTGCCATAGATGAAAACTATATGGATAAAGGTATAGTTCTTATGGCAGAATATGCAAAAGAGTTTTTAAAATAAATTTTTATATAACATATTATGAGGGTATAATGCCCTCATTTTTTAAAAGCTTTGTAAAATTCCTTATAATTATTTTTTATTATGAGTTGTCTCATAAAATAGAAAAATATTAGACTGCTTCACGGGATATAAATATATAATGTTATTTTTTCAAACATAATTTCATATTTCTTCGAAAAATTTTGAATACCGAAGTTTTTTAATTCCTTATAACTATTAAAAATACTAAAATAAACAGATATTTTTTCAATTTGAATATGGAGTCTTTTACTATAATTTTAATTACAAGTCTTTGTAAATCCATTAGCTTTTATTATTTTTTGAGCTAATTCATTTATTAAATTTCCATAATAATTTATTTTATAATGATTTCCATTTATTTTTTTAGTAAATGTTAAATTTGAACAATAACTCTCTTTAATAAAATATATAGGAAGACCAAATCCTGTCTTTAAATCTACTATATTTCCCTGTTTAGAATTTAATGTTGTATTTTCAGATATTATTAAAGTTATTTCTCCAAACTGTATTTGCTTATTTATTGCTCTCTTTGATACATCTTTTATTGCTTCTTCTACTTCTTTTCTATATTTTTCATTTAGTATTGCAGCTGAACCAGTTTTACTTTTAGCTTGGTTATTTAATTTTTGGGTTTCCATTGAACTAATAGTTTCTTCTATTCCGTATCTTGCTAATCCTAATGTTCCACAAGAATTTAACATTATTCCTAAAATTATCATCATTACTATCTTTTTCATTATCTTTCAACTCCCATTCTTAAATTTCTTAAATAGCTGTTTATATCCAATACTCCTGTATTTTCTTTTCTTTCATATGGAGATATTCCTATATTAACTTTTGGATTATTTACCAATCCTTTGTCTCGATATTTCCCACTATTATAATCCTTTAACAGCTCATTTCTATTATATTCATCTTTCGCATTCAATAGAAATTCACTATTATCCAA